>JAOTYS010000291.1 GCA_029861795.1 Gammaproteobacteria bacterium
GAGAGATGTCGATACATCATGTGTTTGCCGCCCATGCGTCGGGACCGAATCCGACCAACGGGCGGCGTATTGGCTTCGCGATTCGATATATCCCTACATCTGTGCGGCAGACGGGCGGTCCTCCACTGACCGCGATGTTAGTGCGAGGGGAAGATCGCCATGGACACTTCGAGCTGGAGCGCAGTCCGAATCGCGATCTGGACCCTGAGGCGGTCTCCTTTTTTGAGCAGACCATGGAGCGGCACCGGGCAACGAAATTCTCCACCGTTTAGTCTTTTAACGTCTGGCCATCTCCGAGCGGCAGTCCGCGGCATCGATAATTGTGACCATAGTCCGCTCTGCTTCAGGCCTAGACAGCAGTCCGGAGTGTTAACATTCGGCGCTGACCAGAATCATCAACCCGTGCCACGAGCTCCTTTCCATGCCGCCAGAAAATAATACACCTCGATGAAATCCGCCGTACTCGCTAGGTATGCCTTTCCCTCCTCGGCTCTGACTTTACTGGTCGTGCTCAGCTTCTTTCTGAATTGGGAACTGTTGCTGTCCCTGGATTTCTCGGTGGTGTGGGAATACCGTGAGGTGTTATGGCGTGGGTTATTGCTTACCCTGCTACTGACCGCCGCCGCGGGCTTCTTAGGACTGTTCTTCGGAACCGTATTGGCGATCGTTAGTCAGTCACCCATCGCGGTGTTGCGGTGGCTGGTCGCCGCGTACGTCGAAATCTGGCGTAACACTCCGTTGCTGGTACAACTTATTTGGATCCACTTCGCGTTACCCATAGTCACGGGGATTAGCACCACAGCGTTACAAAGCGGGATCATCGGAATTACCTTACAGGCCAGCGCATACTTTACCGAGATTGTGCGCGCTGGCATTGAGGCGGTCCCGAAAGGGCAGTGGGAGGCGGCCCATGCCCTTGGATTGCCCGCACGCACACGATGGTTGCGAGTGGTTTTGCCTCCCGCGATCCGCATCATGATTCCACCACTGGTGAACCTTGTTATCAGCTTCTTCAAGGCCACCGCCATCTTGTCGGTGCTACAAGTCAGCGAGTTAATGACGGTAACCAATCGCATTAGCAACGTCACCTTCAAACCGATCGAACTGTTCACCGCAGTCGCGGTGATTTACTTTATCTTGGGTTATGTGATGAGCCGAGCGACCCTCAAGATCGAGCACGTGCTGCAACGCAGCGAGCGTTAATACCATGCAGTTTGATACCCATCAGCTGATGCGTCATTTTCCAGAGCTCATTCAGGCGCTGGGAGTTACCGTGTGGATTTCGACTCTGTCGCTCGCTTTCGGTATCGTGCTGGGTGCATTTGCCTGCCTCGGCAAGCTCAGTGGTGCCGGTGTAGGCTACCGGTTTGCCACAGGCTTCATCGACTTTTTCCGCACCATACCCGAGGTTGTACTGATCTTCTGGGTATACTCTTGCCTACCTTTGTTGTTGTCGGTACGCATTTCTTCTGAGGGTTGTGGCGTTATTGCGTTATCGCTGTTCGGTGGGGCCTATCTGGCCGAGATCTTTCGTGCTGGTGTGCTCGCGGTGCCCCATGGACAGGTGGAGGCTGCCCGTGCGTTGGCCGTTCCGACTTTCCACATCTGGCGTCGAGTAATCGTGCCGCCGGCGATCCGGCGCATGATGCCCGCCTTCATCACGTTCCTTACAGAACTTCTCAAGGCGTCAAGCCTGTTGTCTGCCATTGGGGTGGGGGAGATGGCGTATCGTGCCAGCGTCCTGGGCGCCAAGACATTAAGTTATTTTGAGTTCTTGAGCGCGATTGCGGTACTGTATTTTCTGCTGATCTTCCCCTTGAGCATGCTCGCGCGACAGACAGAGAAGCGTTTGCTGCGACGAACTGGGCATTGATGTGAACTGATGGTCGCCGAGATACCAACAAAAACTAGCAGCGAACAGATTATTGTCTGCCGTGACGTGCTCAAGCGCTTCGGCAAGTTCGAGGCGCTCGGAGGAGTGACCACTACTATTACCGCCGGCGAAGTGGTGTGCATCGTAGGCCCATCGGGGGGTGGGAAGTCCACGTTCTTGCGTGCGATTAATGGATTGGAAGCCATTGAAGGTGGGGAAATCATCGTCGACGGTATTCATTTGCCTGGCAGCAAACGCGACATTCAACAGATTCGACGTGAAGTCGGGATGGTGTTTCAGAGTTTTAACTTGTTCACACACATGTCGGTGCGCGATAACCTAACCCTTGCCCCAATCACCGCTCGCGGACTGAGCAAAGACAAAGCGAACGAGCGCGCCGAGCAGCTGCTGGAACGAGTGGGTATTGGTGACCAGATCGACAAATATCCGAGTCAGCTCTCCGGGGGCCAGCAACAGCGCGTCGCCATCGCCAGGGCATTGGCCATGGAACCACGGGTGATGTTGTTCGATGAGCCGACCTCGGCGCTGGACCCTGAGATGATCAAAGAAGTACTGGATGTCATGCGTGAGCTGGCACACTCAGGAATGACTATGCTGGTGGTGACCCATGAGATGGGGTTTGCCCGTGAGGTCGCCCGCCGCGTATTGTTCATGGCAGAAGGGCAACTCTTGGTGGATGCACCCCCGGATATGTTCTTTAATAGGCCCTCTGATCCGCGTCAGGAGAGCTTTCTGTCCAAGATTCTTTGAAAGAGAACTAGATTCGAGACAGAATAGCGACAATAAAGACTCCTTACTCATGTCCATCGTGGAAAGGGGACACTTAAACTCAGCTACAAAGGAGGGTAAAACATGAATCGATTATTTGGTTTGTTGAGCGGCGCCACGTTGACGTTGGCCCTGATAAGTCCAGCTACGCATGCGGCTGAAAGTGCTGATAGTTTGATCCAAGCGATCAAAGATCGCGGCGCTCTGCGCGCATGCCACGCCGAGGCATTACCGTGGGGGGCTAAAGACCCGAAAACGGAGGAGTGGGTGGGTACCGACATCGAGGCGGCCAAACACCTGGCCGAGACTATAGGTGTTGAGATCGAGCACGTGGATTCCACCTGGGCCACGCTAATCCCCAGTCTTGAGACCGACAAGTGTGACATCGTGATGGCGCCCATGTTTCGCACGCCAGAGCGTGCAATGCGGATATTGTTTGCCGAGCCTTCTGGCTATGAAACACAGGGTGTGGCAGTGCTCACGGATTCCGGCTCTCAGCAATATGCGGATCTCGATAAAGATGGCATGACTATCGCGGTGCTTTCAGGAACAGCGGATGAGGCGTTCGCCAATCGCTTCTTTAAGAATGCGGAAGTAAAGCCCTTTGTCAGCGACAAACTGTCGACCATCTTTCTTGAGGTGGCGAGCCGTCGCGCCGATGGCGTGCTAACTGACTCCTCTACGCTCAGGAATTTCATCAAGGAAAATCCGGCGATGAAGCTTCGTATCTTGGAGGCAGAGCCGCTCAACCCTCAGGGTTATTCCTACGCGGTGCGACCGGGAGAGTATCATTTCGTTGAGTTTGTTAACGTGTGGCAGCAGGCCATTGAGATGCAGGGACTCAGAGACCAATGGTACGAGAAGTACGCCGAATAAAACGACTGGGCTGAACGGGCCTGTGCCGGCACGCATGGGCCCGCTTTCTTTGCGCGTTCAGTTCGTTCTGTCGTTCGAACAGTTCACGCTTAGCGCAGCCGTACTAATCCTGATAAATGGGCAGCAGTTTTCGCTTTACCTGCCTGAATGTGAAGCTGAGTTTCCAATGAACATTCAACATCAGGAGGCGTCGCATGGACGGACTGTCAATCAATAGTTCCAATTTCTAAGAGGGCGTGAAACCACTTTGTCGATCTATGCGTGGGCGCAGGCGTTCTCTCACAGCACCAATGTCCCTCTGATCTACGCACTCAACACCCTGGTTCTACTGATCAGTCTGGTGCTGATCTGTGGCGCCTTTTGGCTGCTGTTCGCGCGCAAGACGGAGTGAAGGTCCGCCGTTGCAGCGGCTCTCGGGGCGACGTCTCGCTACACCGGCTCAATATAGAACTTCTCGCCGGCAAATCCATTCATCCACACTTCCAAACAAGCGTTCTTGAATTGCTCTAGATCTTCGATGGAGGTGGCGCTGGCAAATATATTGCCAGGATTCGCTCCCCAGGGTCCGTAGAGGTTGTTACCGCGATCGTAGAAATATGCAACATCGACGATACGCCGTGGGTTATCCGGTGGCGAAACATCGCCGGGTATCAAACCCGGCGGATGAAACAGCCACATGAGATCGCCGGGTGCGGGGTACATACATTGCCACTCTCCCGGCGGCTCTTCACCGAACACTTCCACTACAGGTAGCAGCGTATAGATCTCGTGATTGGCGTATTTGGCGTGCCAAAGTTTGCCCTCAATGGGTAATGCTTGGGAGACGATCTCACAGGTCTTAGGCGAATTGTCCCAGCGCAGTCGTAGCGTGACGCTCGCCCCCTTGTTGCGCATCCCGACACGCACCAGTTCCAATTTGTCTGTCATTATATTCCTCCTTCTCGCTGTATGCTGCTGGTGGCAGTGAACACATTGGTGAATCGTTAGTCGTGCATGGCATCGATAAGGTAGCACTATTTCGGTGGACTACCGTGCCACCAGTGCTCCAAAGGATTGGCGTGAAGCACACTGTCGATGGTGGTGTCGGCAACCCGCGGCAGCTTGGTACCTTCAACAACGTGGTTGATTGTGCGTAGTCCCGCCACCGCTTCGTCGACGCGGGAGTAGGGGAAATCCGTACCCCAGAAAATCTTGTCTACCGCACCATAGTCCTGAGCGGAAATCAGAATGTTGTAGAACTGCCAGGTACGATAGAACAGACCAGAAACCTCGGCGTAGACATTGGGTTGTTTGCGAATGGTGACGATGCACTCGTCGTACCATGGATGACCCATGTGAGCCATGATGATTTTGAGATCAGGATAGCGCAACGCCAGTTCATCGACATGAATCGGTCGACCGAGATCAATCGGGCAATGCTGGATATAGGTCACTCCCATATGCAACGTAAGCGGTAGATCATTACTAACGAGGTAATCGTAAATAGGCGTCATGCGTTCGTCATCGAGACTCACGCGATTGTATATGGGGCCAAATTTGACGCCTTTTAGACCAAGATCTCGGTGCGCATGGCGCAAGCGCTCCATGTAATCGGCGCGACGGGGGTCCACATAGGCAAAGCCGACGAACTTGTCGGGATATTTCTCCACCGCGGCAGCGGTGGTTTCGTCACTACTCTCCACACCAGCAGAGTCTCCATAACCGAGTGCGAAAATAACGGCTTTATCCACTTGCTGCATCTCGCGATACAGCGTATCGGCATCTGCTTCCAAACGCACTGCCCCCTGCGGGCGCACACGAGTTAGTTGAGCCTCGAACTCCGGACGTACGTCCTCGGGTTTCCAGATGTTTACGTGGCAGTCGACAATCACGATGAGACTCGCCTGGGGTTGCTAGCCGTTGCCCATGGGCAGACGGAGTCGAGTTCGGCTGTTCACAGGGGCTTGAGTTCTGTTGACAATCGCTCCGCCAGGGACAGGCCAAATTCAGTGGCGGATGCGCACGGCGCACGCGCCCTTGCGCGCTCGGGACCGAGTCCAAAACGCCGGGCGGCGATCCGTTTGCCATAGATGAGCAAGGTGTCCATCGATCCCTCAAGAAACGTCACCAGCGGTGCAATATCTCGATATTGGCGGTCGGCTTCGATTTTGGCTTCGGATGTGTCTTGTTTAAGTAGCTCATAGATGCGTGCTAGAACGTCCGCCGATTCGCCACCGGGGATGATGCCGACACAACCGGCGCGCAACGCATCCGTCATTTCTTGTCCAGCCCGTCCGTTGAAAACATCGAACATCCCATCGGTCTCATTCACAAGACGTGCCGCGTCAAGCGGTGTAATCTCCATTTTGAGTAGCGCCACGTTGGCATGTTGACGCGCAAGCTCGGCGAGCGCGCCATAGGACATATCGACGCCCAGGTACTCCGGGGCAATCTGTAAGCCGACCGGGATCTCGGCCTTATCCGCGACGGCGCCAAAGAATCGAATCAGCTCTGCTTCACTGACGCCGCGTACCGGAGGTGGCTGTAGAATCACCCAAGTT
>JAOTYS010000022.1 GCA_029861795.1 Gammaproteobacteria bacterium
GGAGGGTATAAGTCACTGATACAGTTTGTGGCAGATCGACCAGGACATGATCTACGATACGCAATCGATGCAACCAAGATCCGGACAGAGCTCGGTTGGGAACCAAGGGAATCATTAGAAACGGGGCTGCGTAAGACGGTCGACTGGTTCCTTGGTAATCAAGATTGGTGTCGAAGCGTATTGGCAGGGCGTTCTTATGGAGAACGTATAGGGGTGGGGGACGTTAAGTGAGAGGGATAGTGCTTGCCGGCGGCAGTGGAAAACGTCTGCATCCCGTGACCACTGCGGTGTCTAAGCAATTGTTGCCGGTATACGATAAGCCGATGATCTATTATCCGCTGTCTCTGCTTATGCTCGCGGAAATTCGGGATATTTTAGTCATATCGACACCGCAAGATACACCGCGTTTTGAACAACTACTCGGTAATGGAATGCAATGGGGTGTCAATATTTCCTACGCTGTACAGGACTATCCTTACGGGCTTGCGCATGCATTTGTCTTGGGCGCCGAATTCATTGGAAGAGCAAATTGTGCTTTGGTCCTTGGGGATAACATCTTCTATGGGCATGATCTGTCCGAACTTATGCGTATTGCGAGGAGTAGAGATCGCGGTGCGACGGTGTTCGCATATCGAGTGAACGATCCCAGTCGTTATGGCGTCGTTTGTTTTGATGACAATGGGCGCGCCATTGAGATAGAGGAAAAGCCTGCAAACCCTAAATCTCGATATGCGGTGACAGGGTTGTATTTTTATGACAACAAAGTAGTGGATTTTGCGAAATCAGTAGAGCCTTCTGCAAGGGGTGAGCTGGAGATTACTGACATTAATCAACGTTATCTAGAGATCGGAGAACTTTCCGTAGAAGTGATGGGTCGAGGAATGGCCTGGTTGGACACTGGGACTCATGAATCTCTTCTGGAGGCGTCGCTGTTCATTGAAACCATCGAACGTAGGCAAGGACTTAAGGTATGTTGCCCTGAGGAAGTGGCGTTTCGCATGGGATATATTGACCGCATCCAATTAGAGGCGTTGGCTGTCTCGCTTCAAAACAACGGATACGGAAAGTATCTGCACTCTCTGCTTGAAGAAATCTGACGGGTCATCTTCACTACGGTAATCGGCTTAATGCGCGGTCGATGTCTGGAACGATCTTCGATAGTTCTACGCTGCTAACATTTGGCAAGCACCGACTGTGCATTTTGTGCGTCTTTGAGCATGGAGGGTGTTTGGTAGGTTGGCCTATTCTCTTTCGTAAGTGAATCTATTGATCAGAAACATCGAAGATGGAACGTACGACGGATAATCACCCGGCTCCACGTCTAACGGTGATGTTTCGTATTCCATGGGATAATTGGAATCTCATCAAGCAAATGAGCAAGCGGGCGATAGTTGGGAGGTATCGGGGGTCGATAATTGGGCTCGCCTGGACGCTGCTATACCCGATCCTAATGCTTAGTGTTTACACGTTCGTGTTCAGCGTAATCTTTAATGCCAGATGGCCAAATCTCGGACAAAGTAGGTTTGAGTTCGCCACGGTGCTGTTTGCTGGGATGATTATCCATGCTCTATTTGCCGAATGTCTCGTCACGTCTCCGGGGTTGATCGTGGGCAATACCCAATACGTTAAGAAAGTTGTTTTTCCGTTGGAAATCTTACCGTGGGTGACGATTTGTAACGCATTGTTTCAGGCATTGATGAGTACCACCGTTTTGTTGATTTTCCTTGCATGTATACATTTCAAAATCAATTGGACTGTCGTACTCATACCATTTGTGATTGCCCCTCTCGTTATTTTGGCTGTAGGAGTTTCGTGGTATTTAGCCTCTATCGGTGTGTTTATACGGGACGTAGGACAAGTTGCTGCAATATTGGCTACCGTACTCTTGTTTTTGAGTCCGATATTTTATTCGGTGGATGCTCTCCCAGAGGCGTTTAGATCGTACATCTATGTTAATCCGCTTACCTTTATTATTGAGCAGTTCCGGGCGGTGGTGATTTGGGGTAAGGCGCCGAACTGGGTTGGATTGGCCGTTTATGCATGTATCAGCACGGTGGTGGCTTGGAGTGGATTAGCGTGGTTTCAAAGAACGAGAAGGGGCTTCGCGGATGTCCTCTGATCCTATTATTCAAGTAGAGCACCTCAGTAAGTGTTATCACATTTATCGCCAGCCGATTGACAGGATTAAACAGGGAATTTGGAAAGAACGTAAGCGGTTTTTCCGCGAGTTTTGGGCCTTAAGAGATGTGAGCTTTGATGTAGAACGAGGAGATTCAGTTGGCATCATCGGCCAGAATGGCTCGGGAAAATCGACCCTCTTGGAACTTATCTCAGGTACGCTGACACCAACATCGGGCAAATTGAAAGTCGACGGGCGCGTGGCGGCGCTGCTACAACTCGGAGCAGGGTTCAATCCGGAGTTTACTGGTAAAGAGAACGTCTGCATGAACGCGGCGATTATGGGGCTGTCTCAGTCGGAGCTCGATAGTCGATACACGGATATATTGAGTTTCTCCGAAATAGAGGACTTTATCGATCAGCCGATCAAGACCTACTCAAGTGGAATGTATGTGCGACTAGCGTTTAGCGTGGCGATCAATATGGATCCGGACATTCTAGTGGTTGATGAGGCCCTTTCCGTGGGTGACGCCCGGTTTCAAAGAAAATGTTTTCGTAAATTTCATGAGCTCAAGGAAAGAGGAAAGACAATTCTATTCGTCACTCATTCGACTGAGCTAATAAATGCACACTGTGACAAGGCACTGTTCTTGGATCATGGAAAGCTGAGAGAAATCGGCAGACCACGAGAGGTTGTACATTCATATCTGAATTTTCTCTTTGGCAATAAGCAGAGCGAGCCAGCGGTCAGGTGTCTCCCTAGGGAATATTCATCCGATGCGAGAAGAGATGATATTGGCATGCCGATTGTATTGAATACGGATCCAAATGTGGATGGCTGCTCGGTAAGACCAACATACAATCCGTCCGAATATAGGTGGGGTAATCAGACAGCGAAGATAATTGACTATATGGTTAAATGTGGCGATAAGCGTGATCCAGTATTATGTCCAAAAGGAGAGGAGATAGAAGTTATTTTTGTTGTGTATTTCCTAGAGAAAATCGACGGATTGATATATGGAATAACCATCAAAACCGTAGACGGAATTACAGTTTACGGATCGAACACTCGGAGCAGAGATATCGGGGTAAGTCCAAAGAATAAGAATGAGCGTGTGATACTTAGCTTTAGCATTGATGCGCATCTTATTCCTGGAGTCTATTTTGTTTCGTTAGGGGTCGCAGTTGATGATCCTGATATAGATGCCAGCGCTGTCGATCGGCGCTACGATCTATTTCAGCTAAACATTGAAGGTAACAATGCCGATTTTGGTATTGCAGATCTTCGAATGCGTTTTAAGGAAATCCCAGATCCGGCAGCATTTGGATTGGATGGTTAGATTTGTCCTAGTGGGGTTCATCAAAGACGCCTACGTGGGTTCGTATTAGTAGACTGTCAGTGAAGTCACTTCCAAAAGGAGAAAACGGTAAATTCGCAGCTGGGTCGAACTTGGCTGGAGATTTGGATAGCGACCCGAATCTCTTATATATCCGCAACGTGCTTAGTGAATGCGCGGATTTATCTACCTATTCAAGTGAACTTGAGCGACGGATCATTGATTGGCCATCTGAATATCAACTCTCTTACAAGAGAGCAAATCTATTGCAGGCGTTTGACTTGTCTCAACTCAATGCTGTGCTAGAGATCGGTTGCGAGTGCGGTGCGATTACCCGTGCATTGGGAGAGGCGGGCGTTACGGTTGATGCAATTGAGGCCGATAAAGAGAAAGCAGCGCTAGCTCGGATGAGGTGTCGGGATCTGTCCAATGTGGAGATTCTCAGTGGACAGTTTACGGAAATCAGCTTAGAGAAGGGAAAGTACGATGCTGTCTTGTGCATAGGGGTGTTGAATTGGGCACGACGTTTTCTGCCCTCCTTTTCTGGGAAAGACGCGGTCGTAGAGATACTGAAACGACTAAGATTGCTGCTCAAGCAGTCTGGAATTCTTATGATCGCTGTAGAGAACAGATTGGGACTCAAGTACGGACTGGGGGCAAGCGAAGAGAATATTGTCAGACCATTTGCAGGCATTCACGGTTATCCAGACACCGAGGAATTCAGAACGTACTCTAAAAGAGAATGGGAGACGATTCTTGCGCAGAGTGATTTCGGGCATTACAGATTCATCTATCCGTTTCCGGATCATAAGCTCTCGACCGTGCTTTTGGCGGATAATTACCTGAAGGCTGATATTCGGGTGTTCTCTCATCTGAGCCATGTCACGTCCCGGGATTACAGCAGTGGGATGAAACCTAGGATAGAGGAGTCTAGTTTGTGGAAGTTATTCGCAGAAGCGAAGTGTGTGGAGGAGTTTTCTAATTCTTTTCTTATCGCGCTCTCTGAGAATAGTGATGGCTTGGAGCATTTCATTAGCGCTGATTTTGTCCATATCTCTGATGTCCAACGTAAGCCACAGTATCGTACGGTAAAGCGCAAGCCGGCGAACGTGTCTTTAGTCTCCAAGAAACGACTTGTGCCGGGTATTGATCATTCTGGGAGCAAACTACTTATTCATAATATCGGTGTGTCCGAGAATTTCTTGGATGGCAATTTATTATCGGAGATATGGACACGCACGCTGAGTATCTGGTCGGATCTCGACAAATTTGATGCATTGGTTAAAGAGTATTTTTCGTTTCTACAAGACTATATGAGGGAGGAAAGAAATGCATCACGGGCCGTAGATCTGGTGCCATCTAATATTGTAGTAGATGAGGCAAACACCTATACGCCATTCGACATCGAATGGGAGATAACACGGCAAATAACATCGCAGTTCATTCTGTTTCGAGGTTTGTTGCACTTCATCAATCAAAATAGAGACGTCACCGATATATTTCCGAAGCATGGATTCGAGCGAATAGGCGATCTGATCGAGCACTGTTTTCAATATGTTGGTCTAAATCTGTTCGAGCACCTCGATGAATTTGTAGAGACAGAAGACGATATCCAGAGGGAAGTTCTTCAAGAAGCTCGATTTGTGGATACTCGAAATGAGCTGAATCAGGGTATTGGAGGTCACAAGTATCATCCACGGGTTTCCTGGAGGAGTCGCGGGGAGCAATTCTCAAGCGAACGAATGGTCTCCGTCACTGCGTCTTTCGACATAGGCAGACAACGACTTTGCTTCAAACTGCCGCGGGGGATGAATGAGATCGAGTCAGTTCGTTTTGATGTGGCCGACTCCGAAGGGTTTTTCCATATTTTCTCACTAGAACTCAGCTCCCTGGGTGATGACGGCCGGACCGAATCCATTTTTTCTGTCAGTGATCCTCATGAACTCGTGCAGCGAACTACGTTCCGGGGTATGGAGTTACGAGACGGTCCCATCGGTGAAGTTTTTCTCAGTACAACTGGGGATCCGCAGGTTTTCATTACGCTTGATAGCCCGTATCGGGCTGGAAATTCCGGTCGGTATATCTTCGAGGCGGAGCTTAGTTGGCCAAAAGGACTGGAGTACTTGGTAGCAAAGAGCAGTTTTCTCCGAGACGAAGGGCGGCTACGGGAACGAATCGCGGTGAACGAGCAGGAGTTGGAAAAGCTGAGAAGAACAGAGAAGGAGCTAAAGAGTGAGCTTTCGACAGTCAAACGATCGAAAGGTTGGCGCTTGATAGAAACCCTGCGTCGTACGTTTTACGTTTCCGCTTTGGGTAAATTTCCATCAGCACAGAAAGCTGCACTTGATCTTACGCGAGGTGCAAAAAGTCCTGGTCCTTCAGGATCAACGGGTCGGCAAGACATATATGATCGATATAAAGCGATAAATCAGATAGGAACCGAAGAGTTAGAAAGCAAGTACGCCGAACTTGGAAAGCTTTCGGAGAAACCAAAGATTAGTGTGATCATTCCAGTGTATAACGTCGATCCTAAGTGGCTGAACCAAGCGATAAGTTCGGTTCAAAGACAAATCTATTCAAATTGGGAAATCTGCGTCATCGATGACTGTTCTGATAATCCGGCTACAATCGATTTTCTCAATCACATTAATGACCCCAAGATAAAGGTACGATATTTAAAGGAAAATAAGAACATTTCTAGGGCGACCAATGAAGGAATCAAGATTGCGTCAGGAAACTATATCGGTTTTTTGGATCACGATGACACGTTGAATGAAGATGCATTATTTGAAGTTGTCAAGGCTATCAATTGTGAGAAGCCAGATCTTATCTACTCAGATGAGGACTTCATTGATCCAGATAGGGTTCGGATTAATCCACATTTTAAGCCTGATTTTTCTCCTGATCTCCTGCTTTCTCACAACTATGTAACTCACTTTCTTGTGGTAAAGAAGGAATTGGCACATCAAGTCGGATTGTTTAGATCTGAGTACGATGGCGCACAGGATTATGATTTCGTGCTCCGAGCGTCGGAGCGCGCGGCAAAGATTCACCACATTCCAAAGATTTTGTACCACTGGCGTATGATTGAGCAATCAACCAGTCTAGATCCCGAGGTAAAACCGGAGTCACCCAGTAGCGCAAAACGAGCGATAGAGGATGCCATCAGACGCCGAGGAAGTGGCGGCACTGTTCTCAATGCAAACTTAACTCACTTCTTTCGAGTGAAGCGAGATATTCTTGGTAATCCTTTGGTTAGCATCATAGTGCCGTTCAAAGACAAGCCTCATCTGTTAAAGCGGTGTTTCGATGCGATACTTACAAAATCGACTTACAAAAATTTTGAGCTCATAGGAATTTCGAACAATAGCGAGGGGGCTGATGTCTTTAGATTGATGAATGCCTATGAAGGCGAGGACAGCCGCATCAGATTTGTTGAATTGAATATCCCCTTTAGCTTTTCGGCAATCGTGAATCATGGGGTATCGTTGACTCGCGGTGAGCACATAATATTGATGAACAACGACATTGAAGTTATGACGTGGGAGTGGATAGAGGGATTGTTGGAACACTCTCAGCGGGATGAGGTGGGGGTAGTAGGCGGGAAGCTGTATTTCCCTGACAATACGATCCAGCATGCGGGTATAGTCGTCGGTATCAGGGGGTATGCCGGACATCCGCACAAAGGCTTCCCATCCAAACGAGCAGGCTATTTCAATAAACTCAATGTAATCCACAACGTTAGCGCAGTCACCGGCGCATTTATGATGGTGAAGAAACGAATCTATGAGGCAATGGATGGATTCGATGAGGATCACCTAGCAATTGCTTGTAACGACGTGGATTTTTGTCTGCGGATTCTAAACGCCGGCTATTACAATGTTTTTACTCCCTATGTGGAGGCCTATCACTGGGAGTCAAGTAGTCGAGGCTACGAGGACACGCCTGAGAAGAAGGTGAGATTTGATAAAGAAAGGCGAAAATTCGTCGAAAGGCATCGTGAGTTTATAGAAGCTGGGGATCCATTCTATAACCCTAATCTTTCATTAGCCGATGAGAACTATTCGATCAAGCTGTAGCTGTCGCTCTATGTCTCGATACCAGGTGTCTGGTTTTTCAATTTGCTCTGATATTGCCCCTACTTAAAGTGCAGGATTTGGTTTTCAACTTCGAGCGTACGATTCCTGAGTCGTTAGAAATTGGGAAGGGAGCGGTATGGGTGTTCAGTGGGTACTGTTTTCATCTAACGGAGCGGGTGACGCGAATGAGCGTACTCATTGGCAGTATGAAATGTGAGATCAAGCACATTGGTGAGGTGAGAGAGGACGTCGCGATCAAGTATCGAAACGTTGACGAAAATGGTAACTCTCTAGGTTCCGGATTTTGGGGGATGATACCTTTGAACACATCGCTAATTGGTCGTCGTGAGGAGATCACTTGCTTAGTGGTGACTTCGAGCGGTAATACATTTCGGCGACGTATCGGCGAGATGGAGTTCACAGAGATCCAACGAGAGCCGATTCTCATAAAACAACAAGCGAGTTCGAATCAAGCGCCCTTAGTGGTAGTGTGCATGGGCACCTACGAGCCGGATATTGCAGTTTTTGAACGTCAGATTCAGTCAATTATCGACCAACAATATCCGAACTGGATCTGCATTGTGCATGATGATGGTTCGGACAAGGATAAGAGATCGATGATTCAGGAGATCTGTCAGCGGGATCAGAGAATCTTCTTTAGATATGCAGCAACTAACCGAGGATTCTATTGGAATTTCGAAGCTTGTCTGAGGTATGTGCCGGAGCAAGCGGAATATATCGCATTAGCAGATCAAGACGATTACTGGTACCCGAATAAGCTGACGGCTCTGGTCGAATCCATCAAGGATGAGGTGCTATTGACTTATAGCGATATGCGATTGATGGATGATAATGGGCAGACAATCTCCAACACATACTGGTCAAATCGGAAAAACAACTTCCAGAACCTCCACGTGCTGTTGTTGGCAAATACTGTAACTGGCGCTGCGCTGATGTTCAAGGCAACTTTGCTAAAAGAAATATTGCCTTTCCCAGAACGCATTGGTGATGCATTTCATGACCACTGGATCGCATGTTCGGCTTTGTATCGCGGTAATATTAATTATGTAGATAGACCATTGTACGATTATCTCCAACATGATCGTAGCGTAATAGGGCATTGTGATTTCACTACAGCGACACAATGGGCACGACTAAAGCACATGGTAGTTGTTCTGACGCACCTGCTGGCCGTACATAAGCTTAAGTCCTCGTCACTTAAACTCAGGAATTCCTTCTTGGGGGTATATCGTCATGAATGCCGACGAATAGAAGTTATGGCAGAGACTATGAGGATTCGGAGTAAACCAGCCGATAGTTCGAAAGACGGTGCCTTGAAGGCGTATGGAGGCAGTATAGGTTCTGTTCTGAGACTCGTGTGGCTTCATTTTTATGTATGGCGAAATGGAGATACCACTAACGGTGCAGAGTTACGGCTAGCTGGGGGTTATCTTGCATCTTTATTAGACAGGATTGGCGCTCCATTTCTTCGCTATAGTTTGCGAAGGGAGAACTGTCGATAGTCAGTTAGGGGAAGGAGATCCTAGGCTTGATGACATTGCTCTGATTTGTGGCTGTCAAAGCACTATGGGCGGATCGTCTTTGGCACTAGACGATGAAACAGGCACAAATCCACGGTAACACCCTAAAGTCTTCACTGTACTGCTGTAATCCGCTTGCCCTTGTGGGTCGGGAATTTGCTTCCACAAGCGGGAAGTGAGGAGTTTTTCTTGATCAATCGTAAGTAATCTAGAACGCGTGATGTATCAAGACGTAGTTGGCAGAACCATCAGTTCCTTCGCGCGATCACCGGTCTCGAAGCCGATTCGAGGAATAGTAAGGAGGCTGCGCGAACAGTACTACAATCGAGACGTTTTATATCGAATCGCCACAAAAACCGCTCCTTTACAGATAATGCCGGATCCGGCTGAAAAAGTTCGGGTAAACCTGGTGATTCCGGAGATCAATTTTGAAAGTCTCTATGGGGGTTATATTGCGAAGCTTAATCTGGCCAAAAGAATTGATGCCACTGGAAGGAATGTGCGATTTATCATCGTGGATCAATGTGACTACAGGGAGGATAAACTAAGGACTTGGGTGGCTGAGTACGAGGGGTTGGCGGACTTATTCGACCACGTTGAGGTAGCTTACTGCTTTGATCGGGGGTGCGCCATAAGGATGAATCCAAGGGATGTGGTGATCGCCACTACATGGTGGACAGCTTATGTCGCCAATGATGCATTGAAATTTCTAAATGCTAATAAATTTATCTATCTCATTCAGGAATACGAGCCCTATACATTTCCCATGGGGTCGTACTATGCAGCGGCCCATGCCTCTTATTCTTGTCCCCATGTACCTGCTTATTCTTCACTGTTGCTTCAAGAATTTTTCGAATTGAACGGTTTTGGAGTGTATGGTCACGGCTATGGAGAGGCCTGTGGGACATCTTTCGAAAACGCTATTCTTAGTTTTGATTTAGATGAAGGAGCGATGTCCGCAAGAACGCCGAGGCGAGTTCTATTCTATGCTCGCCCTGAGGCCCACGCGACTAGGAATATGTTCGAGACTGGTTTCATGTCGCTCGCTTTCGCGATTGAAAGAGGAATGTTTGCCAGCGAACCCTGGGAATTCTATGGTATAGGCACCAACCACGGCGACATCTTGCTGCCAAAGAACAACTGCCTGCGCATGCTAGGTAAAGTCGGTCTTCAGGAGTACCGCAGGTTATTACCCATGCATGATCTCGGCATTAGTCTAATGTACACGCCCCACCCAAGCCTGTTGCCGATGGAAATGGCGGCGGCGGGTCTGATTGTCGTTACCAATACATGCCAAAACAAGACGCGCCAGAAGATGGAGTCTATTTCCCGAAACATTGTTGCTGCTGAGCCAACTGTGGAAGGTATCGTCACCGGCTTGGGCGAAGCGCTTGGAAAGGTGGATAAGTACGATCAACGACTTGAAGGAGCACGAGTGAACTGGTCTTCATCCTGGGATGATACATTCTCCGACTCCTGGCTAGAGGCGCTGATACGCCAGGTGACAGATGAATAAGGTTCGCGATTCTGTCTGTCTGGCTACTGATGTGGATAAAGATGCAAGCGAGATCAAACTGTCGATTGTCCTGCCCGTGTTAAATGAGGAGACAAATTTAGAAACTTTGCATGAAGAGATTTCTAACGTGGTGTCGGAATTGGCATGCTCATATGAAGTGATTTTCGTAGACGATGGTAGTACGGACAACACATTTGAGAAACTGAAAAATATTCGCGAACGCGATGATCATGTGAAAATCATACAATTTCGTCGAAATTTCGGCCAAACTGCCGCAATGGCCGCTGGATTCGATCACGCGCGCGGAGAAATCATCGTGACGATGGATGCGGATCGACAAAACGATCCGCGAGACATTCCAAAATTGCTTGATAAGATCAACGAGGGTTTCGATGTCGTGAGCGGTTGGCGTTTTCATCGAAAGGATGGTTTCTTTAGGCGAAAATTGCCATCCATCATCGCGAATAAGCTCATATCGCTCACAACAGATGTTAGTCTTCATGATTACGGGTGCACGCTCAAGGCATTCAAAAGAAATGTTGTAAAGAATATCGAGCTTTATGGTGAGATGCATCGATTTATACCTGCGATCGCAAGCTGGATGGGTGTTTCCATAGCCGAGATAAGAGTCAATCATCGACCCAGGGTGAGCGGTACATCCAAATATGGCATCTCACGCACCATGCGAGTCGCCTTGGATTTGATCACCGTTAAATTTCTGCTGAGCTACTCTAGCCGACCACTTCAGTTCTTTGGGTCATTTGGATTATTGGCGACGATCTTAGGTTTTGCGTTGGCCCTGTATCTCGCAGTCCAGAGGCTTTATTTCGATGTGGAACTAGCGGATCGTCCGTTGCTGTTGCTGGCAGTGCTGCTGATATTCATGGGTCTGCAATTTATCACGGTCGGTTTGTTAGCGGAGTTGCAGACTAGAACTTATCATGAGGCGCAGAACAAGCGTACCTACGTCGTTCGCCAGATCATAGAGTAGATCTATCATGTTGACGTCAGCGGATCGGTGGCGGTCCAAGCTGGCCGCCACCGATTATTGGCTGGTTATAATCTGTCCCACTGAGCATTTTCTGTTAGTAGATTCCGAAAGATGAGGGGCCCGTGTACTCCAACCGTAGGAGTTGTGATCGTCAACTGGAATTCTGGAAAATATCTTGAGCGTTGCATCGAAGCAATTTCCCGCCAGACGCATCGACCCAACAAAATCGTTGTCGTGGACAACGGCAGCACAGACGGGTCAATAGTCGCTATTGAGACGCGATATCATGATGTAAGAATCCTCAAATTGGCTGAGAACATCGGTTTTGCCGGGGCCAATAATCGAGCCATTGCCATGCTCAAGGATAGCGATTGGGTTGCGTTGGTCAATCCTGACGCGTTTCCCACTGCAAATTGGCTCGCCGAAATGCTTCGTGTCGTTGAAGAGAACACTGGCTACGACTTTTTTGGATGTCGTCTGGTGCAGGCAGACGATCATGAGATCCTGGACGGCACTGGTGACGTGTACCATGTAGCAGGCTTGGGATGGCGCCGAGACTATGGAAAGCCAGCTGGTGCAGCGGAACGTGGAAATGATGAGATATTTGCGCCCTGCGCTGCGGCTGCTATTTATAGGCGGGAAGTACTAGATGCCGTTAACGGCTTTGACGAAAGTTTCTTCTGTTACTTCGAGGATGTCGATCTAGGGTTCCGCCTGCGACTCGCCGGATATCGATGCATGTACGTATCTTCTGCTGTGGTGTATCACCAGGGCTCAGCCAGCTTTGGCAAACGAAGTGATTTTTCAGTTTATCATGGGCATCGCAATCTGGTATGGACATACGTGAAAAACATGCCTGGAGTATTATTTTGGTGGTATCTCCCTCAACATTTTCTCCTTAATCTTGCGACCATCCTATGGTATGTCTTGCACGGTAGAACTTCGGTAATCTTGAAAGCGAAATGGGATGCATTGAAAGGACTTCCGGTGATGTGCCGACGCCGACGAGCCATTCAGGCTAGTCGGAAGGTATCTATTTCTGACATTAGGAAGGTCATGGCGAGGGGTTGGATAGTTCTATATCGGAGATGTCATGCCTGAAACACCTCGCGTTTCTGTCATCATCGTGAACTTCAATGCGGGAAGGCTTCTTGCAGAGTGCGTTCTTTCGGTGTTGGCGTCTGATTGCCCTGTGGAGGTTGTAGTAATAGATAACGGATCCAAAGATGACAGCGTGAGTATTCTGCGAGAATCGATAGAAAATGACTTGTGCGTCCAAATCATCACTCAAGAATCTAACATCGGCTTCGCTGCGGCGAACAACGTGGGAATAGCTGCAACAAAGGCAGATTTGCTCCTGTTTCTCAATCCGGATTGCGTAGTGGGAGAAAATACCATAACGCGTGTCGTCGCCGAGCTGGAAGCGGACGCCGAAGTCGGCATGGCTGGATGTCTTGTTCTTAACCCTGATGGATCTATGCAGCAGGCATGTCGACGCCATATCCCAACGCCATGGAAAAGCTTTGCGCGTGTGAGTGGTTTGTCTATCTTTGGCAAAACTATTAGTGCGTTGTCAGGTTTCGACACTAACGATGAGCCACTTCCGGACGGTCCGGAAGTGGTGGAGGCAATATCCGGTGCATTTATGTTTGTCCGTCGTACGGCTATAGAGCGTGTTGGTCTGATGGATGAAGGCTATTTTCTTCATTGTGAAGATCTAGATTGGTGTATGCGATTCGCTCAATCAGGATTCAAGATTCTGTTTGTTCCTGATGCCCTTGCCGTACATTACCAAGGGACCTGTAGTTCCGACCGCCCGGCGAGAGTGGTTTGGCACATGCACAAAGGAATGATTCGCTTCTATCGTAAGTTTTTCAGCGCACGTTATACGTTTTTGCATGCGTGGATCATCTATACCGTGGTGTGGATCCGCTGTGCCTTACTAGTCCTTTACAATTTAGTCGCCCTCCGATTGTCCGCACGGCGTGGCCATAACATGACGGACGCGTATCGGCAGCCCGCTGAATGGAGGCGTCTGCTATCAGTGGATCACAGAGAGGTAGTCATCGTTACGGGCGCCAGCAGCATTATTGGAGGATTCCTGATACCACTCCTGGCGGAGGCAGGTTATGAGGTGCTTGCCATTAGTCGTCGCGCCAAACCGTATAGAAGGGATGGACATGTCATCTGGGCGAAAGCGGATCTGGTGAAGGGGTTTCCCTCTGTGTTGGCGAAGCGGGCGAGGTGTCTTATACATCTAGCGCCGATTTGGGTGTTGCCGAAATACCTCGACAACGCGGCTCGGGTTGGGATCAAAAGGGTTGTAGCGTTTAGCTCGACCAGCGTGCTCAGCAAGGCAGACAGTGATGATCCTGGGGACCAGAAGTTAGTCGCTCTTCTTGCGGACGGAGAATCTCAAAGTGTCAAACTTGCCACCTCGAAGGGAATCGATTTGACTTTGTTTCGACCTACCATGGTTTATGCCCCCGGTAAGGATAAGAACATTGATAGATTGACCACATTTATTCGTCGGTTTGGGTTTTTCCCTGTTGTTGGGACATGCGCTGGCCTACGCCAGCCGGTTCATGCAGAAGATCTTGCCCAGGCGTGCCGAGCTGCGCTGAATAATCATTCTACCTTCGGCAAGCAGTACAACCTCGGCGGTGGCCAGACCCTTACCTACAGGGAACTGTTATTGGCTATTTTTGATCGGATAGGAATAAGACCACGCATTCTAAAAGTTCCTCCATGGGCCTTAGTGGCAGCAGTTAGAGTTTTGGCGTTGATCCCCGGATTTCAAGACTTTTCTTCCGGGATGGTTAAGCGGATGCAGTGCGATCTATGTTTTGATCATGCTGCCGCAGTGCGCGATTTTGGGTATTCGCCGCGAGCCTTTGTGATAAATGCAGGAATCGAGAAGACAGGATTTGGTGATCAACACCCGTCTGCTACGGCCCTTCAAGGAGCAGAGGCATCGATCGATGACAGCGCTCAACGAGCCATTATCTCCAATAGTCGTTAGCTGGTGTCGCAGCTTGCGAGATCCGGGTTCTTTGGCTGGCTGTGACGTCGCTTATCGCCCGACTGGGCACAAGATGCTATCATACCCCTCGTGGGATTTCCCGAGTCTTTAACTACTACTAGAACGGCAATTTGATTACTCGGAAACAGATCCTCTACTGCCGGCGTGTAACGTGACTCGCGTGAGTTCTTCGTAATGTTTGAGTCTTTGATCGCCGTCATCGTATCGATCATAGGTGCACTTACATTGACCGGACTAGTGCGGCGATACGCTGTCCATACCACGTTGGTTGATGTCCCCGAAGAACGCAGTTCTCATTCAGAAGTAACCCCTCTGGGTGGTGGGCTGGCAATTGTGATGGTGTTGATCGGTGGTCTATTACTGCTCTTTTGGTTGTCGCCATCGGACCGACCTGTTTTGGCCGTGATCTTGGGATCTCTAATCGCCATGGCAGCGCTAGGATGGATCGATGATCGCCATCGGCTGCCAGTCTACATACGACTGTCCGTTCAGACAGCGGTTGCCTATGTTGCTGTAATCAGTCTCGGGCCGATAGATCGTGTTGATATTGCGGGGCTAGATATAGAGCTAGCCGGTTTGTCAGTAGTATTATCAGTACTGTGGTTTGTATGGCTGACTAACCTTTACAATTTTATGGATGGGATTGACGGACTCGCGGCTGTGCAGGCCCTCATTGCCGGAGGGACGTTAGGCTATTGGTTTAGTGAGGTCGGTAGCAGCTCTTTGTCTTTGTTTAGTTATATGGTTATGGGGGCAGCACTGGGTTTTTTATTTTGGAATTGGGCGCCGGCGAAGATATTTATGGGCGATGTGGGTAGCCTTGCAGTGGGGGCGACTTTAGCTGTGCTGTCGATTGTTGGAACTTCCCGGGAGCTGTTTCCGTGGGGAGCATTTTTGATGCTGCTCAGTATCTTCGTTGGAGATGCTACTGTGACTCTGATTCGCCGAATGGTGAAAGGAGAGAAGTGGTGGGAGGCTCATCGATGTCACTTTTATCAGCGCGCGGTTCGTGCAGGGTGGAGTCATCAGCGGGTTGCGGTTGCAGTGCTTTTGGTAGGCGCCGTTTTGGCGGGCTTAGCGACCTTGGAAATGCTGAGATATCCACCACGAGGGCTGTGGATTGTCACCACATTGGTGATCCTGTTAACACTCGCGTTTATTGTGAAAAGGAAGGAATCGTCCTTAGATAGGGCGAAAGGTTGAATAAGTACAATAAGATATGATTAACAAATTTCTACGTAATATCCACGAGCAGGTACGCTATCTGCAGAGCCGATGGTTGGTTCTGTTGCACGACGTCCTAATGATTCCAATTGCCTGGCTGTCCGCATATTGGTTGCGTTACAACATGGGATTAGTTCCCGAAGTGTTCTTAAAACAGGCGATAGTATTGCTCCCTATTGTGATAGCCATACATACAGGCGCTTTTATTTTTTTTGGGGTGCACCGGGGCGTCTGGCGATTCATTTCAATACCGGATCTAGTCCGATTAGTTAAAGCTGCGGTAATAGGTACTCTGGTAGTCGCGATGACGATATTCTTGCAGACTCGTCTGCAGTTCGTACCAAGGTCGATCTTCGTGCTCCACGGCTTGCTACTCATCTTATTGTTGGGCGCGCCGCGATTACTGTACCGATTCGCCAAAGATCGACATTTGAGCAGCGAGCGGGAGAAAAAAGTTTTGGTGGTTGGGGCAGGGTCAGCCGGTGAGCTGTTGGTGCGAGATCTGCTTCGCAATTCTCCACGTGTGTTTGATCCGATTGCATTTGTCGATGACGATCCGTCTAAGCATGGCAAGGAGATTCACGGAATTCGAGTTATCGGCGATTGTAATTCGATCGCAGGGTTCAAACAGGAATTGCCAGTCGATTTGGCATTGATCGCTGTGCCTAGTGCGAGTGCCAGACAAATGCAATGCATCGTGGAACTCTGCGAGCAAGCACGAATTCCGTTTCGGACTTTGCCTAAGTTGCATGATTTGATGACTGGTCAAGTAAGTATCAGGGAACTGCGCGAGGTTCAGCTCGATGATTTGCTCGGTCGTGCACCAGTTTCCTTGGATTGGCAGCGAATCTCAGAGGATCTGAATGGAAAGCGAATACTTGTAACTGGAGGCGGGGGCTCGATCGGCAGCGAGCTTTCGCGACAGTTGTCCGGACTGGATCCTGAATGTCTAATTTTATTCGAACGCAGTGAATTCAACTTATATAGCATTGAGCTGGAACTTCGACGCAGTTTTCCCGATTTGAATCTGGAGTGTTGTTTGGGTGATGTCTGTGACGAAATTGCGCTTGATAACTTGTTCGCACAGCATAGACCGGACTTTGTGTTTCATGCCGCGGCGTATAAACATGTGCCGCTGCTGGAAACTCAAGCTCGGGAGACGATGCGGAACAATGTGCTGGGGACAAATCGTGTGGCCAAGGCGGCACAGAGACACAATTGTGAGACTTTCGTCTTGATTTCGACCGATAAAGCGGTCAATCCCAGTAGTATCATGGGCGCAACTAAGCGGATTGCGGAGATATTGTGCCAGACAGGCAATTTTGCTTCGCCCACGCGCTTTGTCACCGTCCGGTTTGGGAACGTGCTCGGCTCCGCGGGGAGTGTGGTGCCATTCTTCAGGCAGCAAATCGAGCGCGGAGGTCCGGTTACCGTCACTCATCCGGACGTTACCCGATACTTTATGACAACTGCAGAAGCGTGCCAGTTAATCCTGCAAGCCAGTGTGTTGGGGTCGGGCGGTGAAATCTATGTACTCGATATGGGTGATCCCATAAAAGTGTCGTATCTAGCGGAGCAGATGATCAGACTCTCCGGCAAGATACCCTCAGAGGACATAGACATCGTGTATAGCGGATTGAGGCCCGGGGAGAAAATGACTGAAGAGCTTTTTTACTCAGACGAGGTACTCACCGACACTGCCCACGAAAAGATTTTGCTTGCCCAAAGTAGACATGTGGAGCCGAGCCTAATTTCGTCTATCATTTCTCAGATAGAGTATGCCTGCGATGCGTATGATGAAGAAAAGCTGAGAAAGCTAATGCGAACGCTAGTCCCTGAGCTTGAAGAGATTGAGCCGCAACATATCGGCGAGCACTCGCCTACCCACGGAGTAATCAAAGCAGGCTGAGGAATGGATCAGTGTCGGCGGTGCTTGTCCTAGTGTCCTTTGATCCGTCATTGCGACACATCCGAATCATCAGACTTAACGCTATATCAGTGAGTCTGAAGTCTTAGTTGAAGATGATTGTCCCGGTGATCTTATGTGGTGGATCTGGCACCCGGCTCTGGCCGGTTTCTAGAAAACTGTACCCTAAGCAGTTACATGCGTTAGCGGGAACCCAGTCGTTGTTGCAGCAGACCTTGTCGCGTCTTGCCGGGCTGCCTGACACTGCTGAACCTATCATTGTGTGCAACAGTGAACATCGGTTTATGACGGCCGAGCAGCTCGAGAGTTATTCCCCAACAAACCCGAGGATTATTGTGGAGCCAGAAGGACGCAATACCGCCCCTGCTGCGGCCATTTGTGCGATCATGGCAAAGCAGATTTATGGCGACCCAGTCATCCTGGTGCTGCCCGCGGATCACGTTATCCTTGATGGTAAGGCGTTTCGCAACGCGGTCGTCGGTGCCATGCAATGGGCCGAACAGGGCATGCTGATCACTTTCGGCGTTCCGGCAAAGAGCCCAGAAACGGGCTTCGGGTATATCAAGAGAGGAAATGTGCTTGGTGCGACAAACTCTGTATACAAAGTCGATCAATTTGTTGAAAAACCAGATCGTAAACAGGCCGAAAAATTCGTCGGTTCTCAAGAATACTTATGGAACTGCGGAATTTTCCTGTTCCGTGCGTCCAGCTATCTGGATGAGCTCGATCGGTATTGTCCTGAAATTGCAACGCGATGTCGAGACGCGATGCAGTCTGCGAGAACAGAGCTGGGATTTATCTGGCCTGACGAAGGGGCATTCTTAAGTTCTCCAAGCGATTCCATTGACTATGCGGTGATGGAACACACCGATCGTAGCGCTGTCGCACCATTTGAATCCGGTTGGGGCGATGTTGGTTCATGGAAGGGATTATGGAGCATCCTTGACCATGACGATGATGGAAATGTCTTGACTGGAGACGTGATGGTGGAAGATGTGTCCGACTCATACATATACTCGCAAGGCAGGCTAGTGGCGGCTATTGGGTTGGATAATCATGTTGTCGTGGAGACCGCCGATGCCGTGTTGGTGGCGCCTAAGGACAAGGATCAAGACGTCAAAAAGATTGTTAGCCGCTTGGAGCGACTCAATCGACCGGAGGCCGAAGTCCACAAGAGAGTCTACCGCCCATGGGGCTCGTATCAGAGTGTCGATGGCGGCGAAAGATTTCAGGTCAAACGGTTGATTATTAACCCAGGAGCGAAGATCTCATTACAGTTACACCACAAGCGTTCAGAACATTGGATAGTGGTGAGAGGCAAAGCGACTGTGACACGCGGTGATGAGACGTTCTCACTTAGCGAGAACGAATCAACATACATCCCACAAGAGACCGTTCATCAGTTGGAGAATCATGGTCAGATCCCATTGGAGATTGTGGAGGTTCAAACTGGATCTTATCTCGGAGAGGACGATATCGTCCGGTTCGAAGACAAATATGGCCGAGTATAAAATCGTAGCGTAGGGTTTCGATGCCAATCTTGGCCATCATTGGCGGCAGCGGGTTAACGAATCTCAAGAACCTGCAGATAACAAAGAGAGAAGTTGTTCGCACTCCCTATGGAGATCCATCGGGGCCACTTGTATATGGTGGATTGCATGGACAGGATGTGGTGTTTCTGCCGCGACATGGCCATGGACACACTATTCCTCCGCATTTGGTGAATTATCGAGCGAATCTTTGGGCGCTGAAGCAAGCCGGGGTACAAACAGTTGTCGCCGTGGGGGCGGTGGGCGGAATACGGGAGACTCTAAAGCCGGGGATGTTGGTGTTGCCTGATCAAATCATCGACTACACCTATTCGCGGGCACAGAGTTTTTTCGACGGTGGGGTTGAACCTGTTACTCATGTGGATTTTTCGTATCCTTATTGCGAATCGTTGCGAAAGGTACTACTAGAATCAGCGGACAGTGCGGGTATTGAACTTATGTCTTCTGGTACCTACGCAACAACCCAGGGTCCTCGATTCGAGACTTCTGCAGAGATTAATCGATTAGAGCGGGACGGCGCAGATTTGGTAGGAATGACGGGAATGCCTGAGACGGCATTAGCGAGAGAGCTTGATTTGTGCTACGCAACGATCGCTGTGGTCGTCAATCTGGCGGCCGGGAGAGGCGAAGGCGGTATCGCAATAAGTGATCTTCAGAATGCGCTTGATCGTGGGATGACGTCGGTCAGGCGGCTACTGGAATTTTCAATCCCCGAAGCGGTAAAGCTCAAGCACTCGGCTACCACTCCCCTGCGGGTGTAAATTCCATGTCAGCGCGCCATGGAGATCCTATAAAGGTCTGATCTGAACGATGGCGCCAAACAATGGGTGATCGAAGTAGTGGATCTCGTTGAGTTTGATTCTTCTCTTTTCCAATAACGAGTATTGTGCTGTGCGCACATACGATCCAAATCCAGAAGTGTCTTGTGACAATGTCTGTGAACTTCCACCGGGGCGAAGCAAGAGCGCCAACTCGGCCACAATAAACTGTCCTCCATATACTTTAACTGAGCCCAAAAGTGTCGGATCGCTACTTGATACAGGTTTATTCCCTATTGGGCTGGGGGAGGTGCTGGCTTTTGACAGTAGGCTTTGTTGCCATCCTCGGTGATCCAGCAACTTGTAGTTGGGACTGCTCTTGAGTTGTTGCGCCAGTGAGTTTAGCTTCTTTTCAAGCAGATCAACGACTCCACCTTGTTCAGAGTTTTCTGTGGCTTGTAGTGCTTGCTTAGCAATGTCCGCTGTATGGAGAGGGGACTCACCCCATATCTCGTTCTCTGATGTGTCGGCACCGGTGTGTTGGAATACTATGATCTCGACTTCATATTCTTTTGCAAGAACGACCGATGGAAATGTAATGGCGAACAAGCTCAGCGCTATAATACACGCATTGCCAAACCGCTTCGTCGCGACGCTGTGCATTGCGAACGCTGACTGGATCGTATTAGCTATCATGGATGTTGTAGTAGCAAGCGGTATTATGTCTTATCTGATGAATATGTGCGAGATTCAAGTATGTCGGTAAGATCGGTTCTCAGAATGGGCGATCCCGTTCTCTATGACATAGCCGCCCAGGTTCGCAGTTTCAACACGCCGGAACTTGAGTGTCTGATCGAGGATATGTTCGACACTATGGCGGCGTTGGATGGGGCGGGTCTGGCTGCACCCCAGATTGGAGAATCTCGGCGCGTTGTGATTTTCGGTGTGGATCAAAATCCGAGATACCCCGAAGCAGATCCGGTACCGCGTACCGTATTGATCAATCCTTCCATTGAATTTCTAACGGATGAGGTCTCCGCAGGCTGGGAGGGTTGTTTAAGCGTTCCGGGTCTCCGTGGCCTAGTAGAACGATGCGAGCGGATTCGCTACAACGGATACGGACTAAATGGTGAATCCATAAGTCGTGAGGTCGATGGGTTTCATGCAAGAGTAGTGCAGCACGAATGTGATCATTTGAATGGGATTCTATTTCCAATGCGGGTTAAGGATCGCCAACAGTTTGGATTTGAGTCCGCGCTGTACGTGGGTGAAGACGACCCGATAGATTCAATTTCAGTAGAAATTCCATGAAGTTGTTCGATCAGTTTGAATCTAAATCGAGTCGTTGAAGTAGAGACTTAACGGATTTTATTCGATCTTGTGGCTCTGGACATTGGAGCTTTATCCGCATTGTAGTGGCGTCCTCCATGCGATGCACATCTGGGTTTTCTTCTATAAGTCTGATGATGATCATCGGATCTATTTTGGGTTTGTCTTTGAATACGATCTTTCCTCCAGTCGGACCAATATCCATCTGAAGAATATCCAGGGAGGTGGCGAGTAATTTCAGCTCAGTTAAATGAAACAAGGCCTTTCCTGATTCGGGTAGCAGTCCAAAGCGATCGGTCATTTCAACTTTCAGCTCATCTAATTCGTTTTTGGACTCTGCATTTGCAATGCGCTTGTACATGATTAGACGCGTGTGAACATCTGGTAAATATGTTTCCGGGAATAGTGTGGGCATGTGAAGATTTACCTCAGTGCCAACCAGATAAGATGTCGCGGATACATCATTCTGGTCGCCATTCTGGCCTAACGAAGTCACAGCTCGATTTAGATACTCGGTATACAAGGAAAATCCCACTGCATCTATGAGGCCGCTCTGGGATTCACCCAGTAACTCCCCAGCGCCTCTTATTTCCAAGTCGTGGGAGGCGAGAGCGAAGCCGACGCCCAGTTCGTCTAGTGATTCGATGGCTTCCAGGCGTTTGGCGGCGTCCCTGCTTAGAGTTTTTCGGTCAGGGGTGAGTAGGTAAGCGTATGCTTGGTGTCGGGACCGACCCACCCGCCCGCGTAACTGATGTAATTGGGCGAGTCCGAGTCTGTCTGCGCGGTTAATGATAATAGTGTTCGCGGAGGGCACATCTATCCCGCTCTCAATGATAGTTGTGCACACGAGCACATTGTGCCTCTGGTGGTAGAAATCACGCATTAT
>JAOTYS010000292.1 GCA_029861795.1 Gammaproteobacteria bacterium
AATGTTCTTTGGCCGCTTTCTCGTCACTGAAAATTTCGAAAAAATAGAATTTGTTCGGATTCAACTCGTCAACAAGCATTTGAAACTGGAATACCCCGGGTTCTTCGCCGATGACCCCCTTCGCTTCGGTAATAATTGCATCAACGAAGGGCTCTCTACACTCGGGCTTCACATTAATGACCACCATAATGGAGTACATTGAATCTGTCATTTGATTACTCCCCTCGTTTGAGGTAATTGATCACCATAGCGGAAGATACTCTAGTGAGTGGACTCATCAAATCGACGGACTTTGTCTGCTTGGTATGTTGACTCCTCCTGTCTTCTCGAACCTACAATGTATACGCGCTTCGGATCCTCTTAGGATCGCTGGACTTTAAGACCCGCAAAGCAGGTTGTCTGCTCTCCTCCCCGACAGCAGACCTTTATGCTGAAGATGAGTGCCGCCGCTCACGGCCACGAACGGACGCTGAGCATATAACCAGCTCACGTCAACATTTGGAGAGTCTTTAGGAAAGTTCGGAGGCTAAAAAGTCGAATACCATCCGAACTCGCCGGTTCGTTTTCAATTCGCGGTGTGCGACAAGCCACATAGCTGCAGTTAGCGGTTCAAGGCTGGGTAGCGCTCGTTCAACCAACGGATCAGCGTCGCCAATAACTTCCGGCATTACCCCGATGCCGACTCCATGTTTGACAAGCTCCCATTGGACTATCCGGTTTTCTGTCATTACCGGGAAGTTACGGGGCGTCAGCTTAAATCCACGTTCATTGAGCATGCTGATGAGACCGTCAGTATTATCGAACGCAATAAAATCAGCCTTGTTGAGACCATCTGGTGATGTAGGTTTGCCAAGCTGGTGGAGATAACTTGTTGCGGCATAGAGATGTGCCACTACGTCGCCCAACTTTTTAGCGATCAAATCAGGCTGAGTTGGCCGAAAGCCACGAATCGCTATGTCCGCCTCTCTTCGTTTCAGATCGCTTGCGCTATTCGACGCAATAAGCTCGACGTCGATACCTGGCTCCATCCGTCGCAGCTTCTGAACTATTGGTGGTAGCACAAACACGGCCATGACTTCAGTAGCAGTGATGCAAATATTTCCCTCTATAGAATTCGACTGACCTGAGGCTGTTAGGGAGAGACGGCTCGCCGCATTGCCCATGGCTCGCACATGTTCAACTAATTCCAGCCCGCTAGGTGTTAAATTGAGACCTCTTCCGCCCCGCTCGAACAAAGCAACGCCCAATTCTTGTTCGAGTGCTGTCACCTGCCGTCCCAGGGTTGGTTGAGTCATGTCAAGAGCGCGCGCCGCGGCCGATAAAGAGCCCTCTTCAGCTGTAACGAGAAAGGCTCGGGCACGGTTCCAGTCAAATTTTACAGATCGCCAGTCCATACAAATATGTATATGTGAAATGCATAATTCGCCATTCTAACTCGATTCTTGTATTGATAGAATCTCCGCACTTTTAGTTAACGGATCGTGTCATCCAAAACCCGATACCAGGAAACCTTATGCACAAAGCCTCCCTTTCAATTTCGCCCCGACAAGCCGCACTGATCGCTGGCTTGGGTTATCTTGCCGTATTTGTTTTCGTCACCCTCGCCAATTCACTTGCCCTCGAGAAAATTATTGTCGTCGGCGACGCGGCCACCACCGTCAACAACATCATGGCCTCCGAGCTGCTGTTTCGCCTAGGAATCGCCGGGTGGTTGGTGGTGATTATGTGCGATGCATTAGTCGCTTGGGCACTCTATTTATTCTTGAAGCCCGTTAATAGCGACCTGGCGTTACTGGCAGCATGGATGCGGTTGTTGTTTGTTGCAATGTTTGCTGCCGGGCTACTGCATCTTTTCCCTGTGCTGGAGATTTTAAGCGAAGCTGAACACGTGCAGGCATTCGAGCCAGACCAACTGGTCGCCCAGATCATGCCGTACCTGAGCGCGTACCAACATGGGGTGCATGTCTCATTTATGGCGTTTGGATTGCATATTCTCCTGGTCGGCTATCTGGTATTTAAATCGGGGGATATGCCCAGGATATTGGGAATTTTTCTGATGATAGCGGCGCTAGGCTATCAAATTGACAGTTTCGGTAATTTCCTCTCTTCAGCTTACGCGGCCAACGAGACCAACTTTATCATCTTCGTCGCTGTACCGGCCTTGGTTTCCGAGGCTTGGTGTATGCTGTGGTTGTTGGTAAAGGGAGGAAAAGTGCAAACGCCTTCGATCAACAACAAGGCACTATCTTAAGGATCAACTTGGCGCGCACAGCGGGAGAATACGATATGCACATTCCCAGATTCGGCGTTCAGCAGATATCGTTGTGGCATCAATGCCGCTTGTGTGCAATGGCCATGGTGATGCTCATTGGTATAGACGCAAACGCTTCGGAGCGCGAATTCGGTGTGGGCTTTTCCATATTATCTACCGCTGACCCGATGGGCGGGCAAATGCATTACGCGCTTTGGTACCCAACCAACGTACCGAACGGCACTGTCAAAGCAGGTCCATTCGAATTTCCGGGCACCCAGGAGGCCAAACCAGCCGTTGGACAATTCGGATTGGTGATACTGTCCCACGGCTCGGGTGGCTCTCCCCTAGGGCACTGGGACACCGCCATCGCTTTGGTCAAGGCGGGTTTCATCGCCGCAGGTCCGCTGCATCCTCGGAACAACATCCGCGATGACATCGGCGACGATCAGCGCATCGTCTTGGATGGTCGTCCCCGTCAGCTCTCCGCCGTCATCGACGCACTTCTTTCGCAGCAGGCCTGGTCGAGCCGAATCGACACAAGCAAGATCGCTGCGTTCGGCTTTTCGGCCGGCGGCTATACGGTCCTTGCAGCCCTAGGTGCGGAACCGGATTTCTCCCGAACCCTTGACCACTGTGAGCTGCACGCCGAAGACGATCCATACTGCCGAATCATCAACGCCTTGGAAAGCGAGAAGCGCGCGGTGCGGGCCAGAGCCTATGCCGAACCAGCGCAACGATTACATGATGGCAGGCTTTGTGCGGCAGTGATAGCCGATCCCTTCACCGCGCCCTTTTCCGATGCGTCTCTGAAGGCAATGCCACCTGCGAGGCTGCTGATCTTTCGGCCAGAAGTGGAAGATGTGCTCAATGCGGAGTTCCACGCCTCGCGAGTGATCCATCTACTAAAGCAACGCGACGACTTTCCCGACCCCCGGGATATCCTCGTGCCCAAGGCGAGCCACTTAAGCTTTATTGTTCCCCTTCCCGAATCCGTCGGGAGGAGTCTTGCCGGTCCTGAGGGGTTCGATCGCGTCGTCTTTCACGAAGAGATGAACAGCACCATCGTGGCGTTTTTCAAGCAGGCCCTCTCAGATTGCGTGCAAAACTAAACCATTCTTGTTGAATTGGATAGTCAAGGGGCCCTCAAGCCCTGGGTCCAGATTTAGATTAAGGGATCCAAACACCGATTCTCGATAATATTCGCCGCTAAGCCTCGTCTTGTCCGATTTGGGCAATTGGTGAGGGTCTGTTTCGGGTCGAACCCGGATGTACGTACAAAGCAGTATGGATTCTGCAATACACCGCATAGCAGACCCTCGTCTAATGAGAGCGGACTGCCGAAATCGGCCATGACCCGACACTCATAATTCATATATCTTTCGTTTGGAGTGTCTGGCCTACCCTCCGTTGCCGTCATTCGCTATTTTTGCGACGTTGTAAACAACGGTCTGAATGGTACTTCCGTAGAGTGCCCATAGCGGACAGATACTAAGACATTATCGAATCTAAATTCGACTGCTCCGTGCCTGCAATCGAACGCGTGCAACATATTCGTTGCAGACCTTATGGAACATTTTATCCTGGTTTAGATAATCACTACGAGTTTACCTACCGCATCGTTTGCGCCCATAACTCGATGGGCTTCTGGTAGCTCAATGAAGGAAAAAGTTCTATAGATATTTGGTTGATACCGTTTTTCCGTAACCCGCTGAGCAATTGTCGCCATTCGCTTATCATCTTTAGGAGAGGATACTAGATCAGAGCGGGTAAACGAGACTTTAATATTATTTGGGATACTGGGCTTACCGGAATCACCCCATGATTCAGCCAGTTCCCCAACGCGCCCCAGCTGCCCGCCGTTCGGCATGCAAGCACAGGAGAGCTCGATTGAAGCTTTCGAACCCACGTTTTCCACGACGACACTAACTCCGGAAAAGGCTTTGATGATTCGATGCGGCAGGTCATCACCATCGAGGACAGCATGAACTCCGCTTGCTTCCAGGGCCTCCAGCTTATTGGGATTTCGCGTCGTTGAAATAACCGCACATCCAATATCCCGAGCTATGCTTGAACAGGCCATTCCAAGCGCCGATGTGCTCCCTCGAATCAACACCAATTCACCGGTTTTTATCCGTAGAGATTCCATACAAACCCCAAACGCTGTGTTATAAGTTTCGGGGATAGCGCCCCAAGTCCCCCAATCTTGATCTCCCCCCAATTGAAATACCTGTGATCGCGGGACTATGGTATGGGTAGCATAACTACCGTCGATTGAGCGCCCCATACCTCCCATGAGCGCCATAACCCTGTCACCTTGGGCTAAGTCCGTGCCTCCCCCATCAATGACCTCTCCCACACACTCCAATCCCAGTACCCGCGGAAAGGAAAAATCCGGTGAGGACAAACCCTTCCTTGAGAAATATTCCGAGCGATTGAGACCGAATGCCTTTACGAGAATGACAACATGATTAGCTCGCGGTGCGGGTATGGGACGTTTCACCAGTTTAAATAAGTCCCATTCACCCGGTCCATCGAGAACATGGGCTTCCATTTTATTACTCATAGTCAGTGTAAAATAGTTCTTGCTCGGTTCTACCCAGGCAACAGTTTAACGCGAAACATCAAGTGTCATTGGGCCGCTATATCTCGCGCTGCAGCGCTCATTCGGGTGTTGGTGTTGTGGAAAACCGTTTTGGGTCCGATCAGATTTTGGGTTTGATTACTTTAAACTTCCGCTTCGAGTATTGAGTACGCGTTCGACCGAATGCTCGGATCGATTTAATTTGAATTTTATAACGCCGTTGGGTACGTCCGCTATGGAGGGGATCGGACGTTTACCCATGTTTACTGCGTCCGGCGGTTGCTTGCGGGGAACCATTCGTTCGTGTCAGCAAGAATGTAAAAGAGTCTTGCACGAATTTTGTGAAATTCTTCTTCTACATTGAAGCTCGCCACCGCCTTTTGTGTGGCAACCAGGCTGTTGGCATCAAATTCACGAGCTGTCTCCCATAATACGGCCTCACGCGTTTCTTTGTCGCTAATGTTGTTGAGTTTTTCCTCAAATCACTAACTCTTCAGCGTATCTACCCGTAGTTTAGTCAGCGCCTTTTCTATTCCTCCTTTGGCATAGTAGTCTCCATCGTTCCAGTTCGAGTCCTTCGATAAATCGTCAACTAGCGCTGCAGCAGTCGTTGCACTATCGAACAGATCTTTGGGTGCTGTATCCATAGCAATGATACCGCTCATGTAATGTGGAAAAGTGACTGCCCATTGAAACGCCTGGAAACCTCCCAGTGACGCACCAGCAACAGCGACCAACTTTTCAATTCCCAAGGAATGCAGCATTAAGTATTGTGCCCTGACAATATCTTCGAAATTGAATGATGGGAAACATGTGCCGTAGGACTTCCCTGTAGCAGGATCGGTAGACGAGGGCCCAGTGGAACCGTAACAGGAACCCAAAGCATTCGAGAAGACAATGCAATAGCGGTTTGTGTTAAATACCTTCTGTGGAGCGATTACCTCGCTCCACCACCCGTGGCGACGGTCAGAAGTAGTCTCGCCCGCAGCGTGATGACTGCTGGTGATACCGTGAGTGACAAGAATGACGTTGTTTTTGTCAGAAGTCATTTCACCATAGCATTCATAGGCTATTTCCAGATCAGTCAGCACAGCGCCGCTTGTCAGTTAAAATCACGTGAGCGAAAAATGGGCATAGTCGTGTCCCGAGTTCGTGTGGATCTTGTATATGAGTGTTCAATGCCACTCTAACGCCAGCCGGCAGGACGAACAAGAACCGTACTTGTTCGGTAGTG
>JAOTYS010000293.1 GCA_029861795.1 Gammaproteobacteria bacterium
GGCATTGCGCTCATTCTCTTTCTCGTTGTTTTTGGTATTGGGGGTATCAAACAAAGCGCCCCAATAGTTATATTTTGAATGCAGATGACATCCAACCATCACATTCTTCAGTACACTAAAACTCTTAAACAGAGTAATGGACTGAAAGGTCCGCATGATCCCTAGTCTTGCTGTTCGATGGGGTCTTAGCCTGCTAATGTCCTGATCTTTGAACAGAATGCTCCCCATGGTGGGTCGGTAGACGCCGCTGATCACATTAAAAAGGGTTGTTTTCCCAGCGCCGTTTGGACCGATCAAACCCCTTATCGTACCTTGATCAATACCGAAACTAAGGCCTTCAATGGCCTTTAGTCCGCCGAAATGCATGCTCACATCATTGATTGTAAGTAACTGCATCGTCTTGAGCTTTCTTTCTATTGTTGCGGAATTTGTTAACCTGAGAGCGAATCCTGGCGGGTATAGTTTCAAGCCCTCCCGGCAGAAAAAGAACAGTCAATATAACGACGATTCCAAAGAAGATAACCCGGTAATGTCCAGTCGGTCGAAGCAATTCGTCGACAATTGTCAATATTGAGGCGCCCAACACCGGTCCGGCAACAGTACTCAGTCCCCCCACAATGATGTGGACAAGGGAAAATTCTGATTGCCAGATATCGAAGGTCTTCGGATTTATATAAGTATGGTAGTGCGCATAAAGCGCCCCCGTCAGGCCGGCAAAAAAGCAGGCCACAGTGAAGCAGACAACTTTGTGCTTCAAGACATTGATGCCGACGTGCTGGGCCAAAATTTCGCTTTCGTGAATGCTCCAGTAGATCATGCCAGTGCGAGACCGATTAATCCTGTAGATCGCGAATACGATCAGCGTGCAAAAAATCAGGGCCAGATAGTAGTAAGCCACCCTGGATGCAAAATCTATTTGCAGTGAAAAGATAGAGAGTTTGGGAGGCAGAATGTTGAATATTCCGTCCCAACCGCCGAATAATCCCCGGTAGTAGGCGAATATTCTTTTTATAACTTCACCGACCGCCCAGCTTGCCATGAAAAAATAAACTGCTCTCGTGCGCATCAAGGGGATACTAATGGCAAAGGCGATCATCGCTGCGACTGCGGCTCCAAGCCACATGCCCACCCACAGGGGCCATCCCCATTCTGTAAAAAGGAGTGCCGTGGTATAGGCACCGATCCCCATGAACCCGGCGTGAGCAAACGAAATCAAGCCCAGGGTCCAGATGAGCCACATACTGGTTGCCAGCGCTACGTTAAAAACGATGCTGATACTTGTATGCAGAATAAACTTGTCATAGTTACAGAGAACAGGCAGCAAAAAGGCCAGAGCTAGTGCGATTGACCAACTGATTCTTGCGACTCGATTGTCCTGGTTCATCTGGGTTTGCTTGCGGTTTCAGCTTGGTTTGTTTCTTTTAGTATTCACGGTGCGGAGAGTGACGATTCTTTCATGACCGATCGCTGCGGTCAGCCCCCTCTTACTTATCGCGACAGTGTGTCGCAACTCGCTGAGATCTTTACTCCCATTGTTGGCCGAACAATCCTGCGGGCTTAAAAACGAGGATGACGAAGATGACTACGAATCCCATAATGTAGGCGATATCGGCACTGATAAGCGTGGTGACGAAGCTGTCGATAAATCCGAGGATCAGCCCGCCGATCAAAGCGCCAAGCACGCTACCCAGGCCTCCCATTATGACAATCATGAAGGCCTTAATCGTCGCCGCGAATCCCATGGTGGGGACGATGGACAGCAAGGTCCCCATTAGGCAGCCGGCGACAGCCGCCATGGCGCTGCCTAAGCCAAAGGCAACCCAATGAATGCGGCGCGTATTGATTCCCTGTAAGGCACTAACCTCAGGATCCTCGGAAACCGCGCGCATGGCCATGCCCATGGTGGTCTTTTGTAAGAAGAACCACAGGCTCAATAGCAAAACAGCGGAAAAGATAGAAATGACCATCCTCTCATAGGTATAAAACGCACCGAATACCATTACCCCGCCCGATATGACACTTGGAATACCTTTAACAACCGTGCCAAATCCCAACAGACCACCACTGGAGATGATGAAAATCAGCCCCATAGACACCGCCAACGAATACAGGATGTTCTTGCCATGGAGTGGACGGAACAGCAGCAGCTGGAGAATGGCACCGAATACAAATATTACGACCGCACTGGCGGCAACGCCCAGCCAATAGGGCCATCCCAATACGCCAAACCAATAGTAGAGAACGTATGCCCCAAGCATGAAAAGCTCACCATGGGCATACTGAATGATACGCATAACCCCGAATATCAGAGTCAGCCCGATCGCGATCAGCGCATACATCAGGCCCAGGTTTACGCCTGTGAGGGTCATCTGGGTGAATTCGTCGAAAGCCAATGTGCGACCTCTCCCGGCCTACCAAGTGGAAGTAGAGATCAGCGTCGTTTCGGCAAGGCCTTGGGCCGAATTGGTCTTACCATCACAACAAGCGAGGTGTTCGGCTATGCCGCTTGCACAGCGAAGCCGGGCCCGGAAACGTTCCCTGCGGCGCCCGGCTCCACACCCACCTTGCGCGATCTCTCGCATCAATGGCGGTCGTTGTCATGGGGTTAGGTTCGATGCACCCAATCCCCATGTCAGGACCGCGGGTTAGGCAATAGGATTAGTAATTATCCGGCAGTTCCGGATATCTCACATCAGCAAGCGTCGCCACACCATTTTCGATGAGGGTGGTGTAGCAGTCATAGACACCTTGCCGCCTGATGCCGAATGATTTTTCACCTTCCCAGGTGACCTTACCCACATAGGTATCTTCAAGCACTACATTAGCAAGTGCGTCCGCAACGGCCTTGGTATCTTCAGCCGTCCCGGCATCCTGGAAGGCTTGCACGAGGGCGTAAATCCACCAAGAATAGTTACCCGCAAGCGCGTTGAAATCGCCGAAACGCGCGAGAAATCTGTCCCTGATTTGTTTTTGAGCCTCCGTGGTTGGTTCGACATTGGTCACCGGCAGCACGACGTCGGTGGCATACTCTCCGGCCACTTCAAGAATTGTCTTGGTCTCGGATGCTGCCGGCGAAGAGATCGGCCCCTTGTAGCCCATTTCTCTGGCTGCCTTTACGATGCTGGCGGTGATGCCGGGGGGAGATGGACTCGTAACGATGAAATCCGGGTTCGTTTTCAGCGTTTTGGTTACGATCGGATAGAAGTCCGTATCTTCCCAGTTGAAGTACTCGACACCCTTTTGCTCGATACCGTAATACTCCATCAGGCGTTGATATGACGTGTGACAGTCAATGCCATCTTGATCGTCCGGGCCGATGAATGCGGCAGTCTTTAGGTTGTCCTTGCCGTAGTGTTCTTGCATGAACGGGATGTAAGCGTATCCCTGCTCATAATCGGACATCTCCGCTCTGAAATGATACGGATAGTCCTTACCGAAGATCTTGAGGTACCCCCAGCACGCAACGATTGAGATCACCTCAGCGGGTTCGGTGATCTGAAGCATGCCGATGGTACTGGCGGCCGCCTGACTGAACACATATTTTACTTTGTCCTGTTCAACCAATCGGGTGGTGGCAGCCCTGGCATCTGCCACAGTGCCCTTGGTGTCGTAAGTGATGATCTCGAGCTTGTACTTCTCGCCTCCGATATCGACACCGCCTTGCTCGTTGATGACTGCCGCACCATCTACCCAACCCTGCATGGTAGATATTCCCCAGTATGCCACTGGACCAGTGAGCGGTACCGCGCCACCGATCTTAATTACCTTCTCCTGGGCATGTGCTGTCCTACCGAAAAAAGCGGGTGCCACGGCGGTGGCAAGTCCTAACGCCGATACTTTGGTCAAAAAGTTGCGGCGAGTAATTTTTCCCTCTGCTAGCAACAGCTTAAGTTCTTTCAACTCTCTCAGTTTTTTCAACTCTGACATGATGACTCCTCCTTATCCCCACCGCAAAAACACCGATATTTCTTTCTTTATATCCGAAAAAAAAGCGCAGTTTAGCGCATTAACCCAACTTTACCAGCCCAGATAAAACCCTTCCAGTATACCAGCGGCTTTGGGTTTGAGAACCATTTTTTTCGAGGGTGTCAAACTCCCGATCGCTGGTGGCTCGCACATTGACGTATCCTTATAAGGGACCAGGACGACTAAGGGACCAGGACGACACCACGAGATCGAGGCACTGACAGTTCGAATAACGAGACAGAACCTCGATTGGGGATACGTCCGTATTCAGGGGACGGGGAATTTGAAAGGCATAACATAAGATCATATATTCTTCATATTCTTCCATGGATCCTTATCAATGCCGCTCTCATTAGAAGATCTCGAAGAAAAAGTTAAGATCGGAGAAATAGACACAGTAGTCGTTGCCGATAGCGACATGCAGGGACGGCTCTACGGTAAGCGTCTGTCAGGACAGCATTTCCTGGAGATTGGGCAACACGGTGTGGCGACCTGCTCTGTTGTGTTGGGTTGGGGTCAAGACCACTCGCTCGATCCTGGCTACGGATTTACCGGGTGGGATACCGGCTATCCAGACTTCGTGTCGGTCCCCGACCTCTCCACTTTGAGAGTTTGCGGCTGGCATTCGCGCACCGCAATCGTGCTCGCCGGTGCGCAAACCCTGCAGGGTGAAGCGGTCGATGTCTCGCCGCGGGTTCTGTTGCGGCGGCAGCTCGAGCGCTGCGAAGCACTCGGATTGTTTCCCAAATTCGCCTCGGAGCTCGAGTTTTTTCTGCTGCGCGAAAGCCCCGATTCGTTACACCAAAAAGGCTTCGTCAACATCCAGACACGCCACGCGGTGATGCACCCAGAAACCGTGATGCGGACATCTGAAGACGAAGACTTCGCGCAAGCTCTGCGTGCCGCGTTGGCGCAATCAGAGGTCCTGGTAGAGCTTGTCAAAGCCGAGTACTCACCGGGACAGATGGAGGTCAACTTGCGTTACGACAACGGACTCGCGGCGGCGGACGCGCACATGCTGTTGAAAACATCCGCCAAAGAACTCGCCCTGCAGCAAAACCTTGTGGCCACCTTCATGGCCAAAGCGAGCCACGACCTCGGCGGCAGCAGTTGTCATATCCACATGTCGATGCTCGACGCAGCCGGTCACTCGGCGTTCGACGACGGGTCAGGTGGCATGAGCGAATCGATGCAATCGTTTCTTGCCGGCCTTGTGCGGCACAGCCAGGACTTTTTTCTGTTGTTCGCGCCTACCACAAATTCCTACAAGCGCCTGGTGCCTAATACGTTCGCGCCGGCGCGCCTTGGTTGGGCCATCGACAACCGGACAGTCGCGTTCCGTGTGGTCGGCTCGGAAACTTCAAAGCGTATCGAAAACCGCATACCCGGGGCGGATATCAATCCTTATCTCGTTTACGCCTCGATGCTCGCCGCCGGGCTGCACGGTGTAGCGCACAATCTGGATCTAGAACCGGCGCAGGAAGGCAATGCCTATACCCAGGACATAGGTGCTCCGATTCCGCGCAACCTGGAACAAGCAACCTCTGCATTCGCCGAGTCCGAGGTCGTAGCCGAAGCGTTTGGTACCGAGGTTCGCGATCACTACGCCAACTTCGGCCGACAGACCGCCGGCATCTTTCATGGCCTGGTAACGGACGCGGAACGACGGCTGCTATTGCTCGATATCTAATCGAATCCACTTGCTAACTTTAAACGGAGTCTGAATATGAGTGCCACCGCCACTGACGCCACCTTGACGGTCGATCCTGTCTTGTTCGTGAGGCAGGTCGAGAAAATCTGGCAAGCTCGTGACGGGCAGGCCGCGGCCGCTGGATATACGGATGACGCAATCGTGTACTACGGCCAGGGTCAAACGCATACGGGTGATGCCTTGCGCAGTTGGCCGTCGAACTGGTTCGCATACGCGAAAGACCTGCAGATCGCCAAGACCTACCGCGGTCATCATGGCAACTGTATTACTGGCACCTGGGAAAGCCGCTACACCAATCCAGAATCAGGAAAGGTGATGAAAGAACGCGGCGCCGAGCTGTTCTTCCTGCGCGGGGAGAAAGTCTACGAACACCACATGTGGC
>JAOTYS010000023.1 GCA_029861795.1 Gammaproteobacteria bacterium
GCACCTACATCAGGTCTGTGACCGGGGTAGGGGCACGTTGCAGGTTTGCCTTCAGGCGAACAATGTGTGTGCGCCTAAAGAGGCACCTACATCAGGTCTGTGACCGGGGTAGGAGCACGTTGCAGGTTCGCCTTCAGGCGAACAACTTCGCTTTGATACCACATATACGCGCCCACTCCCACAATGAGGGTTGCCAGCGACAACGCTGCAAAGATGCCGCTCACACCAAACCAGCGGCCGCCCAAGAATGCGAGCGGCAAGAACAACACGATCATGCGAGTTACAGATACGATGACCGCAGGGATCGGTTTTCCCAGACCGTTGAACGCCGCGTTGACGATCATTACCACTGCTGCTGCACCAAAACTAATGGGCACAATCCAGAGATAATCTGTCGCGACCGCAATCACAGCCGGCTCATCTGTGAATAAACTGGCTATGGGCTTGGCACCCAGGCCTAAGACTAGGGCCAGAGCCAATCCTAGTGTGACGCAGAATATCATGCTGAGCCGCATGGCCTCGCTAATGCGTTCTAATTTGCCGGCACCGAGATTCTGTCCCACGATCGGCCCAATAACCGCGGACATGGCATAGAAGATCACTAAGGCTAAGGATTCGACTCGCGTCGCTACGCCGAATCCCGCCACCGCATTGGGGCCGTACTGGGAAATCATCGCCACCGCGATGCCGTTCGCAACAGGGATGATGATATTTGTGCCTGTGGCCGGTAAGCCGACATGCATGATACGTGACCACGATGCCAGCACCTCGGCGATAGTGACGCGGGCGAATGTGATCACATTTAGTTTGAACTTGAGCCCCCACAGCGTAATCACAAATGTTACCGCGCGGGCAATGACTGTGGCGGCCGCTGCGCCAGTGAGTTCCATCCGAGGTAATCCGGCGAGACCGAAGATCAGCAGTGGATCTAGCACCAAATTGACGATGGCCGCGGCGGTCATCACGAACCCCGGGGTCTTGCTGTCTCCTGTGGCCCGTAACGCCCCCATGCCCGTCATCGGTACGACCAGGAAAACCATGCCTACGTACCACAGTTCCATGTAGTCGTGGATGAGAGGCAACAGGTCCTCGGTGGCACCTAGCCAACGAAACAGCGGATCAATGGTGGCAATTCCGACGGCAGACACGATCACAACCAGCACCAGTGACAGCGACAGGCTATCGGTGGTTAATCGTCGAACTTTTTGATTGTCGTGTTCACCCACAGCGCGGGCCAACACCGAAGAGGTACCGGCACTCAACCCAATGGATAGGCTCACCACCACCATTACCACAGGAAAAGTGAAGCTCAACGCTGCGAGTTCGCGGGGGCCGAGTTGACCGACAAAATAGGTGTCCGCCAAGTACATGGACATGATCGCCAGAATCCCCCAGATCATGGGTATCGTCATGACCACAAGGTGATGACGCACTGAACCCTCGGTCAGAGTCGATAGTGGTTTAGTCATTAATCATGGAGGACTATGTTCAGCAATAAATATAAACGGTCAGACATCACACCCCTCATGCAATGTACCATATTGGATATGGCCTATTACTCCCAAACTGTTCAGGACTTATTGCGACAAACCCCTGCGTTTGCCGACAGATTCTGGACGCCCTGGTCGATAGCGTTGAGCCACGATCTTTGTTACGTGGTGAAAACTTATTCAGTACTGGAGAAGGGTTTCATGAGGAGCTTTATATTTTTTGTAGCGGCGAGCTTGCCGTGCATCGAGCCGATGGCAGCTTCCGCAATCCAAGCCCGGGATACATCATTTCACCCATCAGGATATGATCGCGCATCTCGTTCGCAGAAACTGCGATACTACCGACAAGATAGGCCGGGCTTGCCGGCGGGTGGCAATGCGTGCGGTAAAAAGACTGCAAGACAGGCTTGCCGACGAGATCGGGGTGTCTGCATTTTAGAAACTGCCGGTGGATAAGAAAGAACTCCATGGGATCTGTCTTCACTTTCTGGAGACGTCGGTAAGATGTCATCTGCTAAAGCGCAGAACCCTTAAGGAGGAACAGTTACGATGGGTCCATCGTGCATGTGTTGGCGCCGACTTTCGAACACAACTCGCAAGTCCCATCGAGCGAGTTAGGTTCGTTGTGCTTGATACGGAGACCACTGGACTGCATGCGTATAGCGGAGACCAGGTTGTATCCGTCGCCTTGATTGAACTTAAGGGGCTTGAAATTACCGGTCGCGAGTATTCGATCTTGGTCAATCCAGGCCGCTCCATACCTCCCGGTGCCACTGCGATTCATGGGCTTACCGACAAAGACGTTGAGGCTAGCCCTGCTTTGGAGACGGTTATTGCGGATATCGTTGGGTTTATTGGTGATGCGATAATAGTTGGCCATCACATTAAGTTCGATGTGCGATTTCTAAACAAGACCCTGCGTAAGTCGGCGCTGTGCGCGCTACGCAACCCTTGTATCGACACCATGCTGTTATACCTCAGTTTGACCGGTAGATACGGGCGCCATACCCTTGAGGATGTGGCGCAGTTTTGCGGTGTAACTATCAAGAATCGACATACTGCCTATGGTGACGCCTCGGCTACTGCTAGAGTGTTTCGAGAACTTGGTCATCGGTTGATCACCGCGGATAAGGGTGTGACAAATCTTCTGCGATCACAAGGCCAGACCGCCGCGGGCCTTTGAAGTAGATTCTCAGCGTTAATGACCATGCCGATTCGCCCGCCGCCGCTTGCGCCCGAAGATGTGCTGAGTTTTCCATTGCCGGTCGACATAGGCGAATTCATCGCGCCTATTCTGTCTAACCGAGCGAGCTCACCCATCATTCGATCGTCTAATGCGGCAGAGCTACGATCACAGATCCCAACTGGAATCCCGAGGCAAGGTGAGCCCATGGAGGGAGTCTTAACCGAGCTCAGCGTTTTATTGGAACCGTACACTCGGCGTAACACCCATCCTGGGTTCTTCGGCTACATCGCTTCCCCGGGACTGCCGACCGATCCGTTGGGCCACGCCATGGTGGCCGCGCTCAATCAGAATGTAGTGGGGTACCCTGGGGCACCCGCGGCCACAACCATTGAACGCTCCGTGGTGCGTTGGCTTGTGCAGTTAGTCGGATTACCTGACGAGTCAGACGGATTATTGTTAGCCGGTGGTTCCATTGCGAATCTCACCGCTCTTGCGGCGGCCTTGCATGCGAGATTTGGGCCGGAGATTCGCGATAAAGGGCTGGCTCAGCTCGCCCCAGAGCAGATGCCGATCATACTTGCAGCCGAGAGTGTCCATTTCTCGGTGCAGCGTGCCGCCGTCTTGCTGGGTATCGGTCGACAGCAAGTTCATACCCTGGCCACTGATGATCATTTTTGTCTGTGCCCTGAAGCGCTTGAAGCAGAGCTAAAGCGCGCTGCCAAGGCCGGCACTCTGCCCATCTGCGTGGTCGCAAGCGCAGGTTCCACCACCACAGGCTCCATCGATCCACTGGATGCCATCGCCGAGGTATGCACGCGATACGGCGTATGGCTGCACGTTGATGCAGCCTATGGTGCCGCTGCTATGTTGTGCCCGGATTTAAGAGAAAGATTAGCTGGTATCGAGTCTGCGGATTCAGTCACCCTCGATCTGCACAAATGGTTTTATCTCGCCTTTGATGCAAGCGTTCTACTGCTGCGTGATGCTGACGCAGCGAAACAGGTCTTTTTCGAACGCAGTGACTATGTGCAGTTTCCACGACAAGGGACGCCGGAGCAGTTCATGTTTTTTCATCTAGGGCCCGAGTTGTCGCGACGGTTTCGAGCATTGCCGGCGTATCTGGCGATTCGCCACTACGGAGCCGATCGTCTGGGGAGAAACGTGTTACACAATGTGCAGTGCGCGAGGTATCTCGCGGACCTAATAAATCACGATCCGAATCTTCAGCTAGTGAATGATCCACAGCTCTCTATCTGCTGCCTGCGCTACGCACCGCCGGGCTTGGACAGCGAAGTAGTGGACAGGATCAATACGAAGATTCGTATGAAATTGGAACAGGAAGGAGACTTTTACCTTTCCAGTACGAACATCAACGGTCGACCGGTGCTTCGAGTGTGTATCATCAACCATGCCACCCGCGCTGAGCATATGGAGGCGTTGGTGCAAGCTGTGTTGCGAATCGGCGGATCGATGACGCAATAACGATAGTCCACGGACGAATCCGCGAGTTGGTCTTATTCGTTGGCCTATGCGATCTGCGAACCCACAGCCTCGGTCTTTTTGTTTTTTGCGGGCTTGGTTGGTCGCGTATCGGTTCCGTAATCGTTGGTGCAATACTGGTCACGCCTTGCGTTACAACCATGCATAGCCACTATGCTCTCCTCGGTGGGAGAAGCCGAGCCATAAAACGGTGTGCAAATGGATAAGCTGACTAACGAAAGAACTATAGGAACGTGTAAGTTCATGACAATGTACCGTCGTAGTGAAAGGGATCAGTTGGTTCTAGCACGTGTTCCGTGTAGGTGATAATGCTCCATTAAGTATTAAGATCGCTGATACGCGCCTTGAGTTCACACTCGCGGGAGGTTTTTCCAGCTCCGGGGTAGCCAGTCCACCGGGCTCGGTGGTACGTGTCGATAGCAGGTGCTACCACGGTTATTGTGGGATTATGATCGGGTGTCGGCCTTGGAGCCACCTAAACAAGGTGGCGAATCTGTAACCTCACCCGCCCTCTCGACCCACTGGTTGGGTGTCAGCGTGTTCAATGTCAATGCGTGGATTGGCCCAGCGAGCTGGTCAGCGAGAATCCTGTTAACCAGGCGATGTTGAGCGACTAACGACTTGCCTTCGAATTTTGCGGATACTGCGATGACCTTAAAATGCGTTTCAGAGCCGTCCGGGACACTATGCATGAAGCTCTCATTGATTACTTCCAAATGCACCGGCTCAAGCTGCTCCGCCAACTGTTGTCGAATGGTCTCCTGAATTGTCATCTAATCCTGCTCGCAGATATCACTTTTCCAAACCCGCTATGAGATCTATGACGGCCTATCATTATACCATCATGGAGGCGACTAATAATTTTTCAATAAGGATACGCACATGAATCTGTTGCACGAAACGGCAATATTTCTAGGGGCTGCGATCATCGCGGTACCGCTATTTCAACGATTGGGATTCGGCTCCGTGCTCGGATATCTCGCTGCAGGCGTAGTGATTGGGCCATGGGGTCTAAGTTTAGTTAGTGGTGTGGATACGATCTTGCATTTCGCAGAGCTCGGTGTCGTGTTTCTGCTCTTTATCATTGGACTGGAGCTACAACCCTCACGCTTATGGGTGTTGCGCAAATCGATCTTCGGGCTTGGCCTCACTCAAGTCTTGGTGACTGGATTGGTGTTGGCATCAATTGGCTTTGTCGTTGGTCTTCGCCTTGAGAGCGCAATATTGGCGGGTCTGGGATTGTCGCTATCTTCCACGGCGTTTGTGCTGCAGATGCTGGCGGAAAGAAAACAACTGCCTACCGCCCACGGGCGAGCAGCATTTTCTATCCTGCTGTTTCAAGATCTGGCGGTAATCCCACTACTTGCGTTAGTGCCGTTCCTGGGAACGGCAGAAGCGCAAGACCAGGGTGGCAACATGGCGCTGCAAGTGAGTAAGTTGGTTGTGGTGTTGATTGGGTTTGTTTTTGGTGGTCGCTTCTTATTGCGTCACTTGTTTAGATTGATCACCGCTCATGCGAGCCACGAGATATTCACCGCCGCAGCGCTATTGGTCGTCATCGGGGCAGCGTCACTGATGGAGTTTGTCGGCGCATCGATGGCTCTGGGGGCCTTCCTTGCTGGCGTACTGCTTGCGGATTCCGAGTATCGGCACGCGCTGGAGGCCGACATCGAGCCCTTCAAGGGGTTGTTGTTGGGCCTGTTCTTTATTGCCGTTGGGATGTCTGCAAATATAGGTCTGGTAACTGGTCAGCCATTGCTGGTGTTAGCTGTGGTGGCCGGGCTTTTAGCTGCAAAATTCATTGTGTTGCTGGTGCTGGGTCGACTATTCGGACTCAACAGCGAAGCCTCGCGAAATCTAGCCTTTACCCTTCCCCAAGGCGGAGAGTTTGCATTCGTCTTATTCAGCGCCGCACTGGTGTACGAGGTTCTGGATCGTGGACTTGCGGAACTCCTGATACTGGTAGTAACGCTCACTATGGCAATGACACCGTTGCTGGTGAGCTTCAACGAGCGAGTATTGAAACGCTGGCTGGGTGTCGATAAACCTAGAGCCTTCGACCGCATAGAGGAGAGCGATCACCAAGTTGTTATCGCGGGATTCGGACGATTCGGGCAGATCATAGGGCGCATCCTGCGGGTTAGAAATATTCCGTTCACCGCTTTAGAAGCTAATCCATCACAGGTAGATTTCGTCCGCAAATACGGGTCTAAGATCTACTACGGAGACGCTTCAAGGTTAGACCTTTTACGTGCTGCACGTGCTGACAAAGCGAACTTGTTCGTGCTGGCCATCGATGACATGACTGCCTCGATACGAACCGCGGAGACGGTGCAGAAGCACTTCCCGGGACTGAGCATCTACGCTCGGGCACGGAACAGACGCCATGCACATCTATTGATGGACCTGGGGATCAAGGTGATCACGCGAGAGACCTTTCTGTCGGCGTTGGAGCTCGCAGAACATGTGCTCCACGGTTTGGGACTCTCGGAACGAGTGGCTCGCGACACTGTTGCGACATTCAAGGATCATGATGAAAAGACGATGCTCGAACAGCACGCTATTCATCACGATGAGACAATGCTAATACAAACTGTGAAAGAGGCCGCCGCAGAACTTGAAGAACTGTTCCGGTCGGATGTGGAGGATATCGATGAGGAAGCGGCGCCGGTTGCGCGCTGAACCCTATGCAAACGCTCACCCCCAGAGCATTGGTGACGGCGGCTCCAACTTCCCGTTTCTATAAACTAGGCTCGGTTTGCGATCCTGATTGAGCAGCAATGGTCCGTCCAAGTCGACCACGCGGGCCCCGTGCGCAATTAGCATGGCGGGCGCCATAGCAAGCGAAGTCCCAACCATGCACCCGATCATCACATCCAGACCTGCAGCGAGGGCGGCGCGACGACATTGGATCGCCTCGGTAAGCCCACCGGTTTTGTCAAGCTTAATATTCACCACATTGTAGCGATTTCGGACAGTTCCAATATCGCCGCTGTGATGGAACGATTCGTCTGCGCAAAGGGCTACGGCATGTTCTATAGCCTCTAGCAGTGAGTCTTCAGACGCGGTTAGCGGTTGTTCGATCAATTCGACATTGAGTTTCGCAAGCTCGGGCAGTATGTGGCGTAGTTGGTCCAGGCTCCAAGCCTCGTTGGCGTCGACGATGATACGTGCATCAGGCGCACTGCTGCGCACTGCACGGACGCACTCGCTCGGGTTGTGTGAGTCTAGCTTTAGCTTAAGTAGTGGTTTATCGGCGTGCTCCAGCGCCATCGCCGCCATGTTTGAGACGGAATCGAGACTCAAGGTGTACGCAGTCTCAACTGGTTGGGGTTTGCTTAGACCTGCCAGTTTCCACACGGGTTGCCCCGTGAGCTTGGCCTGCAAATCCCATAAGGCACAATCAAGGGCGTTACGGGCTGCACCCGGGGGTAGCCTTTGTTGCAGCGCGTCGCGCGAAAGTCCTTCGCAGAGTTCTGCTCGGACTGCATCTATCTGCTGGAGAACGCTGTCCAGTGTGTCGCCGTAGCGGGCATACGGTACGCACTCTCCACGCCCGATTGCGCCACGTTGTTGGACTTCCACATAGATGACATCGGCTGCGTATTTACTACCGCGGGAAATCGTGAATTGCTGGCGCAGTGGCCAAGACTCTTGATTCACACTGAGGGTGCGCATCAAGACAGATTGTCCACCAACTTGTCAACGCCTGTGCGTACTGGGTCGACACATGGCAATCCCAAAGAATCTTCAGTTTGATGCAGCAGACTCTCACTATCCTGTTCGTCCAGTACCTTGGTGTTGATCGCTACCCCTGCAAAGCGGACCTCAGCGTTTACCAGACGTGCGGCACTCAAGTTTGCATCAATACAGTCGTGCAAGCTGGGCAGCGGTTGGTGGGACAAGCCCCGCATATGCGTTCGGGTGGGCTCGTGACACAGAACAAGCACATCGGGTTGCGCGCCATGCAACAACCCAAGACTCACCCCGGCAAACGAAGGATGAAAAAGAGAACCTTGACCTTCTATTAAGTCCCAGTGGTCTGAGTCATTTTCAGGGCAAAGCTGCTCGATTGCCCCTGAGATGAAATCAGCCACCACAGCATCCACGGATACACCATCGCCTTGGATGAATATGCCAGTTTGCCCGGTGGCGCGAAAATCTGCCTTGATGCCGCGGGTTTGCATGGCCTTATACAACGCAAGCGCGGTGTACATCTTGCCCACCGAGCAGTCGGTGCCCACCGTGAGTAAACGTCTACCGCAGCGCTTCTTGCCGCTGCCCACGACGAAAGGTCCCTCTGGATGGCGAACATCATGCAATTTTCGCCCCAAGCGCCTAGCGGCTCCGTGTAGTACGGAAATGTCAGAAAGTCGTGTGTGCAACCCACTTGCGATATCTAGTCCGTGTCGAAGAGCCTCCATAAGCGGTCCTTGCCATGCGTCAGGGATTACGCCACCGCGATTCGCGACACCGATCAGCAAGGTCTTTGCTCCTTGACCAACGCCTTGGGATAGCGACATCTCAGGTAAATCGAGCTTGGGGATGCAACCCGGCAGACGGACTTGTCCTATACATGCATCAGGGCGCCACTCAAAGACACCAAAAGCCGTTTTCGCCGCGAGCTCATCGGGTGCGTCCCCAAGAAACAACAAATATGGCTGCTCGATTACCATGATCCTGGTGCGTGAATATTTGTTGTATTTGACGCAAATCCCTGGGATAAAACAAACACACGTCGGATAAAACCGGCGACGTTACCGGTGCGTCGGCGGTTGCCCGTCGCTCGCTACTTTACGCATGTGTCTGGCTTATTCCAAGGGATTCTAGTGTAAAGTTAGATCACCAAGCGACGCGCCAGGCGGCAGCTGACCGGCCTGCGTATGGCTTGACTTAAGATGACAAACATAGAGGCGTGCATGGTCACCAACAAGTTTCGCAGCATGACTAACGTGGACGGCGTCATCACCCCCACTGAAGAAGCGCGTGTGCCGGTAATGGATCGCGGATTTCTCTACGGTGACTCTGTGTACGAAGTATTTCGGACCTATAACGGGGTACCGTTATTTTACCAAGAGCACTACCAGCGCTTGCTAAACTCTGCAAGGCTGATTCACATGAATATCAGCCAAAGTGGAGAAAAGATCACCACCGAAATCCGTAAAACTGTACAGGCCACAGGAGCTAGGCCCGAGCAAGATGTGTACGTGCGCTATACCATTACTCGAGGCGAAGGTCCTGTGGATCTTTATCCTGACCCTGATCTTGTCACTCGATATGTTGTGATCGCCAGGGAAGTGCCGAGTTGGAAACCGGAGTTCTATTCACATGGCATGAAGATGGCGATACCTAACGTAAGGCGAAATCCGATAGATGCCCTTGATCCAAACATAAAAGGTGGTAACTACCTAAACAATGTACTCGCCATCACCGAAGCCAGGGGGCTGGGAGCAGATGATTGTGTGATCCTAAACCATCAGAATTTCGTGACTGAAGCGGCCAACAGCAATGTCTTTTTTGTGATAGACGGCGAGCTCGTCACCCCCGGTCAGGCCGCCGGTAATCTGCGGGGCCTGACTAAAAACGCCATTCAAAAAGTGTGCACCAAACATGGGATCAAGACAAAAGAGCGGGACATCCACGCAAGTGAACTGTCAACGGCCACTGAGTGTTTTGTCACAAGTGCGACCCGAGAGGTCATGCCTGTGCGTAGTCTTCGTCTTGAGGACGGCGGCCAAGTGTTATTTCCGCAGGGGGGTGGCGATATCACCCGCAAAGTGAAGGACTACTACAGAGAATATGTGGACGAATATGTGAGAGATCACGCGAAAGAATCTCTTTTAGTTTGTCGTTAACTGGCGCTTCTGACGAATGATTGTCCAATCAAAGACAAGATCCATTCAGTTAGCGTTCAGTTTCGGTTCATCCTCCATTCAGCCACCATCTGACAAGATGCGCACTCCAGAGACACATCTTGATCCGTAGATTATGGAGGTCGAAAATGAAACACTTAGCTAAGCTTGTTGCACTACCAGCCGTTGTGCTCGCGGTTGGACTGGCACCGACTGGCGCGACACTGGCCGGAGGCGATCATTTCAGTATCCACTATAGCACTGGTTACCACGGGGGTGGCTCATACTCCTATGGCAATAAACATCGCAAGCAATACAAACATGGTAAACATTACAACAAACGTCGCGGCGGCCACGCCTATTACCCCTTTAGTCATAAGAGGCGTGGGTACGGCCACTCCTACGGTCACGGAGGGCGTGGGTACGGCCACTCCTACGGTCACGGAGGGCGCGCGTACGATAACTCGTACGGCTACAAGCGCCATTCGTATGGTCGCGGGCACGAGTACCGGGGTTGTCATAAAGTGTCCAAATACGACTATGATAGCTACGGTCGGAAGGTGAAGATCGGTGGCACAATGTGTTATGACAACTATGGTTCCGGGTATATCGTGCCGGGTAGTCGGTATCTGATCGGTGAATATGGACACTGAAAATCAAACTAGGCCTGGCACCAACCGGGACCAGCGTAGGTAAACTTGGTATGGGTGCAAGTTGAAGACTTCGATGACAGCCATCCACTATGTAATGGATCCCATGTGCAGTTGGTGTTGGGCCTTTCGACCGGAGTGGGACAAGATCTCCGCGCAGGTACCGCAAGACGCTTCGGTTCGTTATGTGATGGGTGGGCTTGCGCCGGATTCAGATGCACCCATGCCAGACCAAATGCGCGAGTATCTTCAACAAGTATGGCGAACCATTGCAGAGCGGACGGGAGCTCAGTTCAACGACGATTTTTGGAAGAAGTGTGAGCCGCGGCGCTCCACTTACCCGGCCTGTCGCGCAGTGATCGCAGCCCGGGCCCAAGGTGCCGAACACTCGCGCACAATGATTGACATGATTCAGCGAGCATATTATCTCAATGCGCGTAATCCTTCAGACAAACAGACCCTAGTCGAACTGGCTGAGGAGATCGGATTGGAACGTGACCAGTTTGAGGCAGAGCTAGGCTCAGCGGAAGTCGAGCGCACATTGCGACAGGAAGTGGCTTGGGCGAGATCAGTCGGAGCTGATGGTTTCCCGAGCGTGTTGTTGGAAAAGGACGGCCGAATGCTATGGTTGGTTCGAGGTTACAGTAAAGCCGAGCCTATTATTGAGCGTTTGGCGTCTGCTCTCGTCTGATTGGCGTTGCCACCATTAGCCTTGGACACCACCTTGCTCCTTGCGATCGATATGCACCAGGCGGTCTAAACGTGGGCCGGTGATGCGATAAGCCTGACCAAACCCTTTGACATACTGTCCGCCTTCGGGCTCTAGGCGGAGCAACCGAAAATCCGGTAACGCTGTGAGGGTTTGCATGATTTCACCAAACTGGAGTGCGAACTCATTCATTATCGAATGCCAGTGATCACCTGGTTCGACCATTTTCGCCTGACAGTCTAATATCACGCGTGTTCTTGCATAGATTTGCTGGCAACCACCTTCGTCTTCAATAAACATCAACGCTACCTGCGGGTTTTCCATTAGGTTCCGTGTGTGCTTGGCCAAATCGCTGATATAGACATAAAACGCCTCGCCGACGAACACTGTTGGTGCATAACTTATGTTCGGTGTACCTGAGCCGTCAGCAGTCGACAGCAACGCTGTGCTAAATTTCGCTATAAAGTCACGATATTCCTGTGCAATGTCTTCCAATTTCGGGGTCCTATCTACCGTATGAGAGTCGATCTGCGGCACCGACACGGACTAAAGAGGTCCTGATTCGTCACCGAGCTGCGCGCGCCTTAACTCTGTCAATCTCGCTGCGTCTTCGAATAAAGTAAACGATCATCCAGATCGACAAGCCAATGCCAAGCAACAACAGCCATACCCTCCAGGATAGCGAATCCGCCTGATCACCCATTATGACCATTAACGCCGTAAGCGGAAGAATACCCAGTCCGGTGGTCCAGAAAAAAGTCCACCAAGACACCTGGGTGAGTCCCGCCGCGTAATTGATTAGATTGAATGCAATGACCGGCAAGAAGCGGGAGAACAATAGCGCCCCGCTACCGTGTCTGGCCACCCAGTCGTCTAATTGTTTTGCGCCACGTTTAGAAAGTACCTTCGCCACAAACGGCCGACCGAGCGCCCGCGAGAGACCGAATGCCACAAAAGCGCCGAGCATGGCACCAGTCCATGTAATCACGATGCCCCAAAGAGGTCCATAGATCATGCCATTGGCAATGGCGACTAGCTCTGCGGGAAAGGGGACGAACGAGTGTAACACCATCAACCCCACAGCAGCGGCGATACCCCAAGGGCCCACAGAGCGCACAAACTCGACAATCTGAGCCTCGGATAAGTCGGACCACCACGATACATCGATGCTCGTGATGCCCACGACCAGACTGGCTAACAACAGGACGGCGATGATCAATGCCCCGATTACGGCGATTGTCGCCACCTGTCTTGGCGGACTTGTATTGCCCATGCTGTGGCCTTACCTATACTTTAATAGCACAATACCTTAGGGGCAATGAAGTAGAGACTTCAGAATAACCGATTAATCGAGTTACGTTTGTAATGGACAACAAAACAATCTACCGAATAATTTTCCACAACCAAGGAAATGTATATGAGCTGTACGCACGTGAAGTGTCGCAAAGTTCTTTATATGCGTTTGTGGAGGTAGGCGGAATCATATTCGGGGAACGTTCCAAGGTGTTGGTAGATCCATCGGAGGAGCAGCTTAAAGCCAAGTTCTCAGGGGTAAAGCGAACCTATATTCCGCTTCATGCGGTGGTGCGTATCGACGAAGTCGAAAAAGAGGGTAAAAACAAGATCCTCGGTACTTCCAGTGAGACCGGAAATGTCACCCCTTTCCCCATGCCGATGACTCCACCCACCACCAAGCCGGATTGATCGGTAATCCCATTTTTGAGGTGGGCGAGCCAAATTCTAAGGTTATTCCTTGGCGGCGGTGTTATCGGACTGAGCAAGTTGGGATGTGTCCGTATCTGGTGTTTCCGGGACGGGCGTAGGTTGTGGATTAGTTTGATTGCCTTTTTTGGGGAGCATTTCAGCGGCGGCCAGCTCGAGCTCCGGGGTGACCGTGTCGGCGTCGCACAGCGAAGTGGCACCGGTGGCCATGTGCTGGTAGAGGCTGCGGTAGTTTTCGGTCATTTGTCTAAACAACTCTGATGTTGTTGAAAAATGTTGGGACACTTGACTCTTGTAGTCATCGAGTTCCGCCTGTACCTGTGAAACGGTTTTCTGCCCGGGCTTAGGCTTCATGATTGCGTAAACGATCAGAGACCCTATGACTATACCAACCATTAAGCCCAGAGCGACTATCATCCAGGTGTGCATATCTGAGTTGCTCATGTTTTTTGGAATTGCTAAGTTACCTTTTCCGTGGGGGAGTATACCTTTGATTGTGATTACGTATGCGTGAGGAACACGTGTTGGTGCTCTGGAGTTGTGCCACCATTGATTGGGAGAGCTTGGTCGGATGACTTGTATGACCGATGGCGACAGGTTCCAGCGCTTCCTATTTGAAGATCTAGGCGTACGTGGAGAGTTCATAAGGTTAGACGCCAGTTGGCGGGCGGTGTTGGCGTGTCATGATTACACCCCAGCGGTTTACCGGCAGCTGGGCCAGGCCATCGCGGCGACGGTGTTATTGGCCGGCACCATTAAATTTAAGGGCTCCTTAATCCTACAGATTCACGGGGATGGGCCATTACATACTTTGGTTGCGCAGTCTACGCACGCACGAACATTGCGTGGATTGGCGCGATGCAAAGGCGATGTGGGTGACGGCACGCTGTCCGAGATGTATGGCAGCGGGCGTCTGGTCCTGACGATCGACGCTGAAGGGGCGGAGCGCTACCAAGGCATCGTTGCCCTGGAAGGAAACAACTTGGCGGAAGTCATCGAGATTTACTTCACCCGATCGGAACAGCTATCGACCCACCTCTGGCTAGCGGCAAACGAGGAACGAGCCGTTGGAATGTTCATTCAAGAGTTGCCATCCCACGACAGCGTGGCCGCAGACTGGGAACGGATCGCGATGCTTGCGGACACCGTCACAGAACAGGAGATGTTAACCTTGCCGACAGAAGAGTTGTTGTTCCGACTGTTCAACGAGGAGCGTGTTCGACTTTTCCAGCCAGAGCCCGTGGCGTTTCGTTGCGGCTGTTCCCGCGAGCGCATCGAGGCGACGCTGGTGGCCCTCGGTAGCACTGAAGTTCAATCAATAGTCTCAGAATTTGGCGCTGTGGATGTCGACTGCGAATTTTGCAATCGTCGCTATCACTTCGATCCGGTGGACGTGGACGGACTGTTTGCCATCGGCACGGTAATGGAAGGGTCTACCACGCGGCACTAGTAAATACGCCGCAGGCAGTGCCACCTTAACTCGCTTTAGCGAGCCCGCTGGGACAGCTTACCCCGGTCCCATCCAGTCCACAGTATCCGCCCGGATTTTTGGCGAGATACTGCTGGTGGTAGTCCTCCGCATAATAAAATTCTGGGGCATCGATGATCTCTGTGGTGATATCGCCATAGCCCGATCGGGTTAGTTCCGTTTGATAAGCATCCCGTGAAGCGGCGGCGCTTCGCCTCTGCGAGTGGCTATACGTATAGATTTCGGAGCGGTACTGGGTACCAACGTCATTACCTTGCCTCATCCCTTGGGTAGGATCGTGGCTCTCCCAAAATAGCCGTAATAGCTCGTCGTAAGAAACGACATTTGGATCAAACACCACCAATGCAACTTCGTTGTGTCCAGTCTTGCCGCTGCACACCTCCCTATAGGTAGGGTTGGGTGTGTACCCGCCAGCATAACCTACCGCCGTGGTGTATACGCCCGGTGTCTCCCAAAATTTGCGCTCGGCGCCCCAAAAACAACCTAGTCCGAACATCGCCATCTCCATTTCTTCAGGGAAAGGTGGCGCAATAGGGTTGCCATTTACGAAGTGTTGTTCCGGTATCTGCATCTTGTTAGTGCGACCCGGTAAGGCCGAACTAGGTGTAGGCATCTCAGACTTCTTGCTGAAGGAAAACATGATTGACCCTCTCCCAAATGTATCGTGTTAGTGTGCCTCGAACGTGGCTTAGGACTCAAGCGCTCTGCAGGTCCACGTGCTACGTTAGGCATAGATTATAGGTTCAAGGTTCCCTGGGAATTTCTGTCATAGATAAGATTGCCAGCGTGATAACGCAGCGCAGGGTTCAGATTGTGACTGTGGGACACCTCTGGATCGATGAGATGAATGACTTGAATGCCCTTTAAGGTCAAATAGTCAGCGATCATCGAGCGATGACAATGTTGTGGCAACCGTTCTGCACACATTAAGGCGAATCTTAGGTCTTGGGATTGAGTGACCACCTCCGCCACTGCATTGTGGAAAGTATTTGTACACATATGGTCAGCGTAACCGCGCAGTGCCTCGGGCAACCCCACATGGGGCGAGTCTTGGTGACAACGTCGCAACCCTCCGAGTTCGTCTCCGGCCCATTGATAAGTTAAGCAGGCCTGCTCGATGCGGACACGTAAGGCTTTGGCCGCAAATTGCGGGTTGTGACGGGAACCTGGTCGGGCTCGCACGTCCACCAGCGTATGAATACGTTCACTGCGTAGCAAGTCCGCCAAATCGTCCAGGGAACGATTACTATGGCCGACGGTGTAGATGGCGTTGGTGCTCACGGGCTGCCCTCGGGCGGCTGTGCACGACATCGGTAGCGGAGTTGGATAAAGTACCCACACATTAGCATATTCGAATTACATTGACTTTATTCGCTGTTGCACCACTGATTTGAATCTCATCGGTCGGATTGTAAGCGTTGGATTGCTCGTTGCGATCGCCGCTGAGGCGTTCGCGAGTCAACCCATCTATCCACGAAACCCGGTTGTGAGCGGTGCTGTCATCTATGCGTCGACCAATGGCGTCATGTCCATTGATCGAATGGATCTAGAAGTTAAGTGGCACGCACTGCAAGATCTGATCACCTTTGAGCCTGTGGTTACGCCTTTTGCCGTACTAGTTGGCAGCACTGGCGGAGTCTTCGCCCTCCACCCTGAAATCGGGGCGATCTTGTGGCACATAGACTCAGAAGAGCCGTTGTACTCTCCCACTGTGTTGGGAGATGTTGCCTATGTGGCAGGGCAAGATGGGTCGCTGCGCGCTGTTATAGTGCGCTCAGGACGGACGCTGTGGCAGCGCAAGTTCGAGGGATGGCTTTATTCGCCCGCTATTGGGGGTGATCGACTGGTGGCAGGGGGCAGCAGCGGTGTGCTTTATGGAATTGAAACCACCTCCGGCAAAGTAGTTTGGGAAAAAGTACTAGGGCAGGAGCTTGTGTATAGACCGATCGATGTCGCACCGGACCGTGTAGTGGTCACAACGTTTGATGGTGGCATGCGAATGATATCCAGTAGAGATGGCAGTATGCTTTGGCATCAAAACAATCGGGTTGCGAATAGTTCACCAACGGTGCATGACGGGTGGTTGTATACAGCAGGGTATGATGGTTCAGTTACTGTGAGAGCTATTCGGGACGGCCAAGTGGTATGGTCGAAGAAACCGGTCGATACAATGTCGTTCCCTCCGAGGGTGTCGCAACGTTTTGTAATAGTGGGGGAACCTACGGGGCAAGTCGTGGTCCTAGACCGTGTGACTGGCGACACGGTGTGGATGAAGATCCTTAGCAGTGGGCTGGCAACGAGTCCCATCATTGTGGATGGCCGTCTGATCGCGTTTTTACACAATAGAGGGATCGCACAATGGCCAACGACTGTCTTTTCTAATGCACAATAGCTAAAAGTGGAGGAAGTGAATATGAGAGCTATGGTTTCAAATTTAGTTGGTCTGGGACTTCTCACCCTCATCGCTGGCGCATATGCTGAAGAGAACGGGTGGGGGAGTGCAGATGACGTGGCATATGCTGAGAAACTAGTGGCGGAGTTATTGGATGCTAAGTTAGTGGGCCCCGAGTGCATAATCAAAAAGCCCTACAAAGGCACCCATCCTCATGGGGCGGTCCTGGATACGGTGGAAGCAGAAATCACGATCGGTGGTCATACCGGGATAGCTATTGTGAAGCGGAACTTCGGTGGAAAAGATGTTACCCCTGAAAAGGTGGCGGCTGAGCCGATGAAGTATTTTGCCGCTCACACCATCATGTACAAACGCGAACAGGGTTATGATCCCGACAATGGAGATTGGTTCTGGGTGCGCGCCGGTGGGGACAACGAGCTAAGTGTCAGAGGCGGCCATAAGATGGCCGGCAAAATGGAGCAGGCCTGTATGGCGTGTCATCGCGCCGCTCCCGGCGGAGATTTTAAGTTTCTCAGTGACTAAGTAACCCCGCAATCGTCCGATCATAAATCTGAGGCCATGCTGCACTTTGGGGTGCAACATGGCCTTTCTAATTGTCACGCCGACTCACAGCTTGTAACCTTACGCCGCACCCGACGCACTTGCCGCGCCGTGTTGCAAGTGTGCGCAGTCTCCAACGCTCTGTGGTGATCTTGTGGTGTTCGCGTCAGTTGTGAAGTGTGTCTGATTCTTATGCCGAGTATTTCATTGGCATTGGGTGCCAAGATCCGCTGGTTTGTTGATCTTTGATAGGATTGAAAGATCCTTGAACTGCCGGATGATCACTTGATTTTGGGAGTGTTGACCCGCACCAGACTAATAGATGGTTTTTAGTTCAGCCGTTTTCCTGTTTCTGTTCCTCCCCCTGGTTATCGGGGGACATTTCTTGCTGAGAGGTGTTGCGACGCGCAATGTCTTTCTATTGGTCGCGAGCCTCATTTTCTACAGCTGGGGGGAAGTGTTCTATGTGTTCGTGTTGTTGCTATCCATCGCATTTAACACCTTCTTTGGAGTACGTATAAGTCGAGCCATTGGGGCTGCTAAGAGAAACTACCTCATTACGGCCGTGGCTTCGAACTTGATCCTGCTGGGCTCTTACAAATACGCAAACTTTATTATCGACAACCTAAATCTACTATTAGGGTTCTTAGGTACAGCGCCCCTGGAAAAAGATCCGGTGCACCTGCCGCTAGGCATTTCGTTTTTTACCTTCCAGGCCATTTCTTATGTTGTTGATGTATACCGTGGTGACGCCCGAGTCCAGAAAAGATTCCTGGAAGTCGCTCTATATATTTCTTTGTTTCCGCAGCTCATTGCTGGACCAATTGTGCGCTATGGATTTATTGAGCAACAGTTGACCAATCGCATTACGACTTTAGAAGATTTTGGCTACGGGGTGCGACGATTTGTCATTGGTCTGGCAAAGAAGATCTTGATCGCGAATACCCTCGGGCAGACCGCAGATGACATATTCGATCATCCTACAGACCAAATAAGTACATCGGTCGCATGGTTGGGTATAGCAAGTTATGCACTGCAAATATATTTCGATTTCTCGGGCTATTCTGATATGGCCATAGGGCTGGGGAGAATGTTTGGTTTTCGCTTCCCCGAAAACTTCAATCACCCGTACATCTCCACGTCGGTACGAGAGTTTTGGCGTCGATGGCATATCACTCTATCCACCTGGTTTAGGGACTATGTATACATTCCCTTAGGCGGTAATCGCGCAGGGGGTCTGCGCGTCTACGGTAATCTGTTAATCGTGTTTTTGTTGGTCGGGTTATGGCACGGCGCGAGTTGGAGCTTTGTAATATGGGGTCTGTACCACGGTTCCTTTCTTGTATTGGAGCGACTGGGGTTCGGCAAGATTCTTGAACGACTTCCGGCCGTATTGTGCCACCTATATCTTTTGCTTGTGGTCACTGTAGGTTGGGTTTTCTTCCGTTCAGAGGATCTTGGATACGCGTTGGATTATCTCTCAATAATGGGCGGAATTTCGGAAAGTTCAGATCTTCAGACTTACATTGGCTCTTATCTAAATAGGAAGTTCTTGCTGGCGTTTATCTTCGGGGTGGTTTTCTCAGCGCCCATCTATTCAATACTGCGCAACAGCCTGTTACCGCGAACCACATCGCAGACCACTCAGCTTCAATTGGTTTTGCATGATCTTTTGGTAGCCGTCTTGTTTGTGCTGTCAGCGTTGGCGATTGCAGCGCAGACCTATAATCCGTTCATCTACTTCAGATTCTGATGATGGCTAGTCTTCGAAAAGTACTGAACGTCACATTGGTGATATTGTTTCTAGCAGCCATTTGGCTTCCGCTGGCGAGTGAGATGCTACAGATCGCTCCAGTGATAGAGGTCACTGAAAACCGTAACCTTACAAGTTCCCCGGTATTTGTTCTGAAGAAATCGGAGCTAAAAAAATATCCGCAGAGATTTGAGAACTACTTCAATGATCACTTCGGCTTCCGCAATATGCTGGTTAAGTGGCACAACTATCTCAGCTATAACTGGCTCAAGACTTCCGACCGAGTTCTAATAGGAAAGGATGGATGGTTATTCCTCGCCCGAGGTGTGCGCGAAGATAGAAGGACGATTCCGATTGTCGCTGACCGCTGTGGACGGGCACCGTTTGATGATGTTGAACTCGATAAATGGGTTGGTGCTTTGGAAGCCAATTGGCGCGCCATAGACCAACGCAATATGGAGTATTTGTTGGTGATTGTGCCGAACAAGCATTCCGTTTACCCGCAATATCTGCCGACGCAAATTAACTGCAGTAGTGGAGGTTCGCGAGCGGATCAATTGGGAAGGGGGCTACAACGTCTGGATGGGTTTCCGTTGCTTGATCTCCGTGAGGCATTTATTGAGCAGGCAAAAGATTCTGAGCCACTCTTCAGGCAGACCGACACTCACTGGGATGGACACGGCATTGTCGTGGCGTATCAGGCGATGATGAGCGGTATAGATGTCGAGGACGTGATTGATGCAGGCCGTGTGACATTGAAAGAAGTCGGTGCCCCGGGTGGGGATTTGGCCAGGTTGCTCGGGATGGAGCGAGCGCTTACCGAGCGTGCCTATGGATTGAGAATCAAGCCGGTACGCGCCCAGCGTGCTGTTAATCCATTTCCGGAACTGACGAAGGACCCTTCTCGACAACCAGCCGCACGTGAGCAGCAGGACAGCGATTTACCGCGATTGATGGTATTTCACGATTCGTTTGTTGGGAATTCGGTCAAGAACCTTCTGAGTGAGAGCTTCTCTCGGTCAGTCTTCGTTTGGCAGGGCGGGCCAGAGCTATCTATGTCGCTAATCGATCGGGAAAAGCCAGATATAATCATTCATGAGATGGTAGAGAGAAATCTTCTCAATCCGTATTTCGCCACAAGGCATACGGATCGGTAGCGCGAACGGTGGCGCTGAGGAGGGGGTTGTCTAAACTCAGTCAGTAAGAGATCTTTGAGGCCCTCGTAAACAAATTCATAATGAAACAATAGCAAATATGCTGGCAAGAGTACTCGCTGTTGTGGCAGCCACGGTTGCACTTGCATGCCCGGCCCGGGCGGACACAGACGGGGATTTAATGACAGCCACATTTGCGGGCGGTTGTTTCTGGTGTATGGAGCACGCTTTCGATGAACTGGATGGCGTGATATCGACAACCACCGGCTATACCGGGGGTCGCCAAGTCGATCCCACCTACAAGCAAGTATCGAGCGGCGCCACGGGACATGTAGAAACGGTGCAAGTCTTGTACGACCCGCGGAAAATTGAGTATGCAGATCTGCTAAGAGTATTCTGGCGCAATATCGATCCAACCGCGCCGGACAGACAGTTTTGCGATGTCGGAGCACAGTATCGTGCCGTCATTTTCTATCATAGTACAAGCCAAAGAAGACTGGCCCAGGTTTCCAAAAACGTACTGATAGTTAATAAAATTTTCGACAAGCCCGTTGTGACTGAAATCAAGCCGACGACTGAGTTCTATTCTGCTGAAGATTACCATCAGGATTATCATATAAATCATCCGATTCGCTACAAGCTGTATCGCTTTATCTGTGGACGCGATAAGCGTTTAAAAGAACTGTGGGCTAAGCTCAGTCGATCATGATATTAGCTAAGGCACTCGGACACCGAGAATCCGCGTTGAAGTGAAACAGAACAGCACTGAAGACTATCCAAGGGATTTGTGTGGTTATGGGAGTGCGCCACCTGATCCTCGGTGGCCGGGAGAGGCACGGTTGGCGTTACAGTTTGTGGTCAACTATGAGGAGGGGGGGGAGAATTGTGTTCTGCATGGTGATCGCGCTTCGGAGGCGTTTCTCTCAGAGATCATCGGCGCGCAACCTATCGAAGGGATGCGTCACATGAATATGGAGTCCATCTATGAATACGGCAGTCGCGCTGGTTTTTGGCGATTGCATCGATTATTCACTGACCGAGGGATTCCGGTCACAGTTTACGGTGTGGCGATGGCGCTGGAGCGTAATCCTGAGGCAGTGACCGCCATGGTGAATGCGGACTGGGAGATTGCAAGCCATGGTTACCGCTGGATTGACTACCAGCATTTCAGTGAGCGGGAAGAACACGAACACTTACTCGAGGCAATCCAAATCCATACTCGAGTGTGTGGCACACGACCAGAAGGTTGGTACACAGGGCGCACCAGCCCTAATACGAGACGTCTGGTGGTGGAGGAAGGAGGCTTCTTATACGACGCCGACTCATACGCTGACGATCTGCCTTATTGGAATACAGAGTTCGGGCGTGCCCACCTCATCGTTCCCTACACCTTAGACAACAACGATATGCGCTTTGCCACCAACCAAGGGTTCAATTCGGGAGAGCAGTTTGTTGCATATCTTAAGGATGCCTTTGACGTGTTATACCGGGAAGGAGAGTCGCAACCCAAGATGATGTCTGTGGGTCTGCACTGTCGTCTTGTGGGTCGTCCGGGTCGCGTTGCGGCGCTAGAGCGTTTTCTCGACCACGTTCAGAATCATGACAATGTGTGGATTTGTAGGCGCGTCGACATTGCGCGTCACTGGCATGAACACCATCCATGTCGGCCATAGATGATGGCGCCAGGTGCAAAACATAAA
>JAOTYS010000294.1 GCA_029861795.1 Gammaproteobacteria bacterium
GGTTTAGTCTGTCTGGCTGCAGCACGCACTAATACGGCACCGTCATTTGCGCTATCTGGTATCAACTCGATCGACTTCAGATCGTGACGAACTACAACGCGCTGCTCTTGAAGTTCTGCCGTTGGTGTTGTCTCCGTTGTTGTGGTGGCGTTTAGATTGTCAGTTTGATCCCGCAGTGTTGCCTGCGCAATTGCGCTAGGTTCCGGATCTCCAATCGAATCGTCCTGCAGTGCCTGGATATTGGCTGTGGCGATATTTTCTTGTTGAGTTACGCTGTCTGCACCCGCCGAGGGCGGTGTGTGGATAGTCGAGTCAGGTGTGTTACGCAATTTGAGGATTAGACCTGCGACTAACATAGTCAAAACGATCGCCGCGACCGAGGAGACTTTGCGGTTGGGGAGATTCAGTGCGGTGCGAGACTTTTGAATGGCTAGTTTTGTTGATCTTTCGACATTGGCAGATTCGTGTATTGGACGTTTTTCTGTTGGCTTTTGTACGGAGCCGGGACCACCACCGTGACGTTGGCGAATTGGGTTCTTTCTGGAAACGCGCTGCGCAGCGGCGCGGGACACACTATCTGACTTAAGCGCTTGGCTCTTGTTTTCACCTTCGCGGTTGGTTTTGATAGCCACAGATTGAGTTCCGTGGAGTTTGATCGGCTTGTCCGGTTCGTGTTTTTCTCTTTCGTTCGCAGGTGGTCTCGTGCTCGCTGCCGAGGACAATCTAGAAGGTAACCGACCTTCTCCTTCTGTAGCATGTTTTCTCGCTGCAGTTTGCTTCTTCGCGATTATGAGTTGGGGTATGGAGAGCCGGCTTGTGCTGTCTGTCGGAGCTGTATCCTCTCGTAGTGCGGGAGGGCGTTGTTGATAAGGCACGTTATGGAACTTGAGCAGCGCGCCATGTTTGTCTCGTACTACCTCCTCGACATTATTTTGAGTCACTTGCTCTTGCTGCTCCGCATAAGCATAAGCCAGCGCAGTATCACATAGAATATTGATGAGTCTTGGCGTCCCTTGAGTGTAATGAAAGATTCGCGGATAACAGTCTTGCTGAAACAGCGACTCGGAGCCACCCGCCACTTTGATGCGGTGGGTCACGTATTCCTTTGTTGCCTTTTCGTCTAAAGACTCAATTCGGCTGCGAATTCCCAGTCTGTAAGCGTATTGCGTGAGCTTCGGATGGCGTAGTGTTTTGTCCAGTTCGCCTAGGCCAAAGAGCATTAATTGGATCACCAAACCTTTTTCTGCATTGATGTTACAAAGTGTCATTAACTGGTGGATCGTCTCCCACTGAAAGTTGTGCGCTTCGTCGACAATTAGCAAGGCGCGGCGGTTATTCTTATGCTGCTGCAGCAAGAACTCCATAAAGGCTATATGTTGATTGGTTTTGTCCTCATCGCGGTAGTCCAGGTCGAAGGACAGCAGGACCCATTTTAGTAAGTCGGTGTATGGCGGATGTGGGTTGGATATTAGGCCAACATCCACGTCAGCAGGGACTTGATCCAGAAGGTATCGAATTAGTGTTGTTTTCCCGCATCCAATATTGCCCGTTATCACCATGAGCTCAACGCCGGTGAGCAATCCATACTCAAGTAGCGTCAAAGCATGGTTATGGGTCTTACTCCGATAGAGGAAACTGCCGTCCGGCAGGATGGAGAACGGTTTTTGAACAAAGCCGAAGTGTTTTTCGTACATTGTTACTACTATATTAGCAGCATTCGCAGTGCCGCGCGGTGGAGACTAATTAAGCCAAAAGACAGACAATGATTCAGCATCGATGGCTAACGAGTCGGGTTGGGGGTCTGTGTTCTGGGATTTTCGAGTATTTCTTTGAACTTATCTTTGACGGTCTGACTGATCTGGTCCCAAGTCTTAGCAACTGGGTCTGCCTGCGGCGTGGATCGTGGAGCAGGTCCGGTCGCACTGGGTTCAGGGGTGACTGGTTCGGAAATCAAGCTTTCATAGTTCGGACTCGGGATTACGATCTCGACCCGGCGATTTTTGGCGCGTCCCTGCGGATTGTCGGTTCCGTCTGAGTTATTGTTAGGAGCTAGAGGACGGGCGCCTCCAAAACCTCGTGCGGTAATGCGTTGCTCCGCTACGTTGCTGAAGACTAATTCTCGTTCGACGGCTTTGGCTCGTTTGTTAGAGAGTTCTAAGTTGTATTTATTGCTTCCACGAGAATCCGTGTATCCCTCTATGGCAATTGGAAGATCTGCGAAACGGGGATCGTTGAGAGCGGTCGAAACATTATAGAGCTTTGTTCGCGCAACAACTGATAGATTAGAGCTATCAAATTCGAAGGCGACATCTGAAATCGTAACAAGGACGCCACGGTCGATTCTTTTCGAACTAACGCCGTGACGTTTGAGAACATCTATTAGCTCAGCATTGGTATCAACCTGGGGCGTTTCTATCGGCCCTTGATCTGGCACTTGAACTTGGTTTTGATCCGTGCCTTGCTCTGTTGTTGGATATGAGCAACCAGCAACGAGCAAAATTACAATAGTAAAGCTTCGCAGTATTTTCATTAGATGAGAACTTTTATTTGTATTCGAGTTCCGCGAAAGCCTTATCGGTTCACAAGGCAAAATTCTCCGGGCAGGTGAGATCACTTAACGTCTTGGACGGAAAGAATTGTACAGATGGGTCGTATTCAGTGCCACTGCGGTCGAAAGGTCTAGCGCACTCCTTTGGTTTTCAGCGCCTTGCTAAGATTACTTCCTTTTCTTTCGAGAATTTCAGTTAGAACTACCTAGTTTAGGGATGAGTTGTACACTGGTGTCTTCTTGAATGCGGGGTTGGCTCTGATACCGACGTACACAACGAGAGATACCCTGGCCAATTAGACCTTGGCACGACGTATTCAGACGAGATCACCGTGACAAAAACAATGACATCATACTCGATCCGCGTATGCGCAATACTATCTCTTCGGATGCGGCTAGCTCATGCAAGGTGCAAATAAGCTTTTGTTGGCGCGATACCTCATCCACATGCACGATAATACATTAAAAGTGAACTTAGTTATATTGCAGCCGGTAACGTTGCTGAATGATTAGCGAGCAGCAATAGTTTGGATGCCATCACCGGGTAGGTATGTGTACACTGGGCGACGTTGCGCCCACGCTGCTGTGAATTGCGTTGTAACTTGAGATGGAGACAAAACATGGTGATTTACGACAAACCCTTTGACACCGCCGAGTACGCCCGCCGCGTTGCCGACGTGAAGCGGCGCATGCAGGAGAAAGGCTTTGATCTCTTGATCTGCTGTGACCCGGCTAACATGGGTTGGCTTACGGGTTTTGACGGGTGGTCGTTTTACGTGCCGCAGGCAGTCTTGGTACACCTTGAGGAAGAGACACCGGTTTGGTTTGGTCGCGCTCAGGATGCCAAGGCCGCCCGGGTCACCACAGATCTCCCGGACCAGAACATCGTTCCGTATTCCGAGCCGCTGGTGCATCATTCTGTCGATCATCCATTTGATGAGTTGGCTGATTTAGTCAAGGTGCGGGCTTGGGGTTCGGCACGGATTGGCGTAGAAATGGATGCGCACTACTACACCGCGCGTTGCCATGCACACATTGAAAAGGGGCTGCCAGATGCCGAATTCTGCAACAGCGGCGAATTGGTGAACTGGGCACGTCTGGTGAAATCGGAGGCTGAATTGAAGTTCATGCGCGTGGCTGGTCAGATCTGTACTGAGGCGATGAATCGGGCGGTTGCACGCATAGCGCCAGGTGTGCCGCAGAACCACGTCATTGCGGAGATTTATCACGCGCAGATTATGGGCACGGCCGGCGCGGGCGGTGATTACACATCACTGTGCCCGCTTATTCAGGTGGGCGAGGGCACTAGTACGCCCCATCTAACCTGGAGCGATGCGCCGCTGCCTGCTAACACCCTGGTCATGTTGGAAATCGGAGGCGCTCGTCGCCACTATCACGCGCCACTTACGCGCACCGTTCATCTAGGTAAACCACCTCGGGAGATCGCAGATTTGGCGAAAATCATTGTGGAGGGTGTGGATGCAGGGCTTGATGCGGCACGGCCCGGGGTTACCTGCGAAGAGGTTGAAGCTGTGTGGCAAAAGGTGCTCAATCGTAACGGCCTTAAAAAAGAGAGTCGAGTTGGATACTCGATTGGCATCAATTATCCTCCTGACTGGGGCGAGCGCACCGCGAGTCTAAGACCTGGTGACAAAACTGAGCTGCAAGCCGGAATGTGCTTTCACTTCCAATCCGGGATGTGGCTGAAGGATTATGGCGCCGCTGTTTCCGAGTCATTTGTGGTAACCGAAAACGGCGGCGAGCGCCTTTGCAATGCTCCGCGCGAACTCATCGTTATCGACTGATGCGTATAAACGATGGACGACGATGGTCGGCATCGTTTTCTGAGGACGTGCTATAAGGCATGAGTTCAATGTTCAATGACTAAATTCACGATTCCAAAGACGATGAATGCCGTGCTGCTAACCGGTCACGGCGGGCCGGAAATGCTGGAGTATCGCGGGGATGTTCCTGTGCCGCAGCCAGCAGAGGGAGAAGTACTGATCGAAGTACACGCCTGTGGCATGAACAATACCGACATATGGGTACGGGAGGGCGCCTATGGTAGTGACGATGATCCCACCGCGCTCTCGAGCTGGCGACGCAATGGCAACACGCTCAGTTTTCCTCGCATTCAAGGTGCGGATATCGTCGGTATCATCGTTGCGGTAGGTAAAGGGGTGCCCGAGTCACGCGTAGGCGAGCGCGTGGTGGTGGACTTCAGCATTTACAATGATGAAGGCGACAGCCTCGCGGATATCGACTACATCGGACATGGTCGTGATGGAGGTTACGCCGACTATACGGCGCTACCCAGTGAGAATGCCCATGCTGTGGCGACGCCATTGACCGACGCGGAGTTTGCTACCTTTTGCTGCGCTTACATGACCGGAGAACACATGCTTAATCGTGCGCACGTTGTTCAGGGAGAGACAGTCCTTATTACGGGTGCATCGGGCGGTGTCGGGTCAGGTTTGGTTCAACTTTGTCGCGCCCGCGGGGCAATACCTATTGCAGTGGTCAGCAAAGGCAAGGAGGGGGCCCTCAGGGAGATCGGCGCAGCAGCGGTAGTCACCCGTGGAGCAGGCAATCTGCGGGAGGCTGTAAACGCTGCGGTGGACGGTAGAGCGATCGATGTGGTGGCCGATCTGGTGGCAGGACCCATGTTTGTCGACTTGCTGAATATCCTAAAACCTGAAGGTCGTTACGTGACAGCCGGTGCGATCGCGGGACCGGTGGTGACATTGGATCTGCGTACCATGTATTTGAAACATTTGGATTTAATAGGTTGCTCCCAGGGTACACGTAAGGCATTTGCGGACGTGTTGAACTACGCGCTAAATGGAACGATAAAGCCCCTAGTCGCTGAGACTTATCCTTTATCGGAGATCCACAGGGCTCAGCAAGACTTCAAGAAAAAGCAATTCGTGGGCAAGCTTGTGATGATTCCCGATCGCTTTTATCACGCTAACTGATTAGCACAAGCTTTGAGATTGTCGGGAGGGAATGCGGCTTAGGGAGGTATGAATGGCTGATGATACCCAAAAATCGATGGTGCAGTTTAAAGGCGTGACCAAGCGTTACGGCACGTTGACTGTGCTTGATTCTCTTGACCTGGACGTAGCTCCAAATGAGAAAGTAGCTATTATCGGGCCTTCCGGTTCAGGCAAGACCACCGTGTTGCGCATGCTGATGACACTGGAACGCATTGACGATGGCATTATTGAGGTGGATGGGAAACCCCTCACACACATGCAACGCAACGGTGAGCTGGTGCCAGCGGACGAAAAATACCTTCGCTCGGTGCGCGGCAACATCGGTATGGTGTTTCAGCACTTCAATTTGTTTCCTCACATGACTGCATTGCAGAATTGTATGGAGGCACCTATTCATGTGCTAAATCTTTCCAAGGGCGAAGCCGGTGAACGCGGCAAGGAACTGCTTGATATGGTGGGTCTG
>JAOTYS010000024.1 GCA_029861795.1 Gammaproteobacteria bacterium
ATCAGCAAATACTTTCTCGGACAAACCACCGCTCCCGAACATCTCAATATGGATCGCGGCCCCACCGAAAGCGGCAAACCAAAGCATAGAAACAATTGTCGGCACACCGACAACAAAAATCACGAACTCACGGATAGTACGACCGCGGCTAATGCGGGCGATAAAAATACCCACAAACGGTCCCCAGGCCAGCCACCAAATTAAATAGGTCAGTGTCCAGCCATGAAACCAGTTCCATGAAGCAGGGGGCTGGTAACTGAAAATTTTGAATGACATTGGGATAAACTGAATTAGGTAATCGCCAATTGAATTAACAAACACCTGAAACAGATAGGCTGTCGGGCCGCCAAACAGCACCACCAGCAGAATCAGGATGGCAAGGATCATATTGATGTTGCTTAAAATCTTGATACCTTTATCCACGCCGGTAGAGGCCGAAATCAGGAAACTCGCAGTCATTACCGCAACGATGATCATGCTCATGGTGACTGAGTTTTCCGTGCCGAATACTGAATTCATCCCTGATCGAACCATAAGAGTTCCCATGGCTAATGAGCCGGCAAGACCAAAAATAACCGCGATAATGGCGAGGATGTCTGACGTTTTACCTAACCCGCTCAAAGTGGATTTACTAAACACATTTTTGAAACCCACTAATATTGGAGTCGAGATCATCGAGGGCAGATTATGTCTGAATGTAAAGTAGGCGATGACCAGGGCACAGCATCCGTATATCGACCAGGCATGCAATCCCCAGTGAAAATTGGTGATGACAAACGCTTGCCTTGCGGCTTGCGGTGTTTCACCTTCCATTCCTGGAGGACCCATAAAATGATAAATGGGTTCGGCGACACCCCAGAATAACAATCCGGAACCCATACCAGCTGCAAACAGCATGGCCACCCAAGAACCGGTGCTGAATTCTGGTTCATCATCATCAGCGCCGAGCTTGATATTTCCATATTTGGAGAAGCCTATCGCCACCATGAAAAAAAAGAAAAATGTGCACAGTAATAAAAAGAACCAATCCAGTGCAGTCAGTGAGTAATTGATCAGTCCTTGTGCCGCACCGGTCATGGAATCCGGGCTGGCAACGCCCCAGATCGCGATAGCCGCGCACATGATTAAAGATACGACCATTACAATATTCATTCGCTCCTCCTAACTAATATGAATTCTAGTGTTACTGTTGGTTCTTCTAACAATGAACTAAATTCGTCAATGGCTAATGCGTGACTTTAGATTTAGACTACGACATTGAGTATTTCACTTCTTTTCCAGTGTCGCTTTAAAGATACTGCTGATAGATAGTTCTTGCACGCGCGGTAGAGCGAGGGGGTTTTTAGAGATCTCATAGAGTAAGTCATAGAGAAAAGGGTTTTGTCCTTTCACCTGCTTTCTCCTGTCTCGAATGCCCTATAACAATATCGCAGTCGTATAAATATTTCTACTGCGTCGCGCTAATAAGACGGGAGATTTATATCCGGGTGTTGGAACAACCGTTTCGCGGTGAGTCACCGAAAGCATCATACTCCCTTTGTTTACAGACCGCATATAGCATGCATTGAAGATCTAGCCACCAACATGGGAATATCAATCAATACTGTCCTTCATATACCGTCTTTTTTCTTCCTCCATCATCTCAGGGTGCTCAGACATGTCTTTTGGAATGGGCGCGGGCTCCGGACGAGAAAGTTTAATTCCCAGCAAATCAAATTGCTTAAAACCCAGGTAGTAATGTTTCCACCACTTTAGACTAATTGGAACAGTGATATTCAGTAAGAATGCCGTGAGCATCAGGGTATAGAACTGTGTTGTGTCGATCAACTTGTTTTGGACAAAAGCAATATTGATGACGATGAAGGCCAACTCCGCCCGTCCAAGCATACCGAGACCAATCATCACGCTTTCATGCCATTTGTATCGACCCGTATATCGGGCCGCCATTCCGGCTGACGATACTTGAAATACAACCACAGCCAAATAAAGAACTATTACAGCACGCAGGGCGTCCAATAGGACACTCATATCAAACTCAAGTTTACCGCCCAAGTTAACAAAGAAGATTGGACCGAAAATTGTAAACGCAATATGTTCGATCACATGATTCGTTTGTTTGAATAAATCGTCTTTTTCTTCCTGTTCAACAATTTCACCTTCTTCATTGGTGACCCTTTTTATTTTGGTATAAACAAAGTAATCGGCGTGCAGAAACAAGCCGGCAAAGTAGGCCCCGATTGCCGGGTGAAACCCCAACCAATACGCGATCACCCCTAATAGCATTGCCATGAAGAGCATAACTAGGGGGGTGAACTCACCGCGATGAAGCATCAAGAACTTACGCGCACCGATGGCCGCCATTGCGCGGCTGAACTTGTGATCAATAATCTGATACAAATTGGGATTCGCGGGTAATTCCTTGGGACTTCGATCAGGAAATGCGATCAGACCCATAAACAAGGTGATGGCAAAAAAGATAAGCACCTTGGCGATAATCCACACAAAAGACTGACTGAACCGCCACCGTCACCTGTAGAACTCACGAGAATGATCGGTATTAAGATAGCGACGCCAACCAACGACAACACATCATCGATTACCGCTGCAGTCATGATGCCTGTCGCCTTGCACGCAAGGAAGATGCCGAGCGTGTCTTTGCGGTGTTAGCGAAGCGCGTTGAGATGGCCTGTGGTTTCTGTGTTCCAACCATCGGTCCCTCCTCAAGCAACTTGACCCGATCTTCTCCTTCCCTCCACAGGCTCCGCTCGGGATGCGTTCGCCTGCTTCATCGGTACTATAAAAAGACTCCGACTTCTCTCACCTCGTCCGAGTACCTTATAGTCCTCGTACCACTGATCCCGTGCGCCATTCGCTCCTATCGGCATCGCACGCTCCGTAGGCCTGGACTATTTCTGAAACGGTGCCTGCACCGTTTATTAACAGCGGAAAGTGAGAGACCTCCCAGGTTCCTGGAAGACCCTCTTGTCTACCATGCCCTGCTCTTAGACTCCGCGGAGCAACTCACATCAGGCTATACAACGCAAGTTGTCCTGCCTTCCACTTTGAAAACAGTGTCGGCCTCCGATTCATATTCCTTTCGAAGCTCAATAACACGGCCTGGCAACACCCTGTGTACGCTTCGCAGTTAAGGTCACCCTCATACCACGCAACACTCGGTTCCGGCTGGTCGCCAACCTTTGCCGCGCAGGATTCTCACCTGCCGGGTCCCAATAGAAGATTTCCGTCTCGTCATCCATCACATGACTTCCCTCTCCTCCAAGCTTCCCTGGCGCACTTCCAACACGATAGGTCGACAAGCGACCATCGATCACTAGTCAGCAGCAGTTCTGGACATTCGAGTAGTTGGGAGACCGTAGTACCTCACGCGCTCACACGGCTGTTGGCGAGTACCGCATCGATAAAAGCGGCTTTTTGTGGGTCGACATGAAAGCTGTCTGGCAGTATCAAAAATCCTTTCTGACCACGGCTCGATTCGATCAGATACATCGTGGTGTCATCGCCAGGGTCAGTGCCTGCGTCAAAGGTTATGGTCTCGACGACCCGCAATTCATCCAACGCGAGCGACTCATTTGTTCCCTTGATCTGCAACGACCGTCCAGCACCACTAAAGTCATGCGCATAACCACGCGCGATGACTTCGGCCTGCAGGTCGGCGAGGTCGCGCGGCATTACCATTTCTCGCCAAATGGGTGGAGGTGGAGCTCATTTGGCGGCTGTTGCGTCAAGTAATATACGGTGTCCGCGATCTGCCCCGGCTCGAGGAAGACGTCATCGGGTGTGTTAGGCAGTGTCATTATGGATATCGGGTGCAGTCTATCTGGCGCTTACTTAACTGTAAGATCTTAACCTATCATGCTTGGCTGCTTGGCCATCAGAAACACGGGTTTTATGATTCCTATCCCACGGCATCGAAAGCGTTTTGCGCATTGAGCCGTACGGAGGAAATCGCGATGCCCGCTAAAAAGCTCAAAAAGTTTCTTGACAGCCATGACGTTAAGTATGTTTCTATAAGCCACTCAGCGGCTTACAGCGCTCAGACAATTGCCGAATCGGCACATATTCCGGGGAAGGAGCTGGCAAAAACGGTGATTGTAAGGATCGATGACAAGTTCGCTATGGTAGTTTTGCCCGCTTCCTACCGTGTACATCTGGGCCATTTGAAAGTGTCAGTGTCAGCATCCCACGTTGAACTCGCGACCGAAACCGAATTAGAAAACCTCTTTCCTGACTGTGAAAGGGGTGCCATGCCGCCGTTTGGGAATCTCTACGACATGGATGTATATGTAGCCGAACAACTGACGGAGGATGAGGAGATCGCTTTCAGTGCAGGTTCGCACACCGAACTGGTCAGAATGTCCTACAAAGATTTCGAAAGCCTGGTTGCGCCGAAGACTACCGCACTGACCTGAGTTCCACAGTAAATGATGTCAGCTCTGCCGCACTCTGGCGGGATCACGTCAGCAGCCGGGCAGACGTCAACGGCTGGCCTCGCATCCAAGTTTTGAGAGTAGTTCCACAAGCGCAATATTCCCGTCTCTAAAAATCGGCCAGCCGTCGCCTGTAAGTACAGCGTCGATTTTACCTGCGTCAACAAGCCTCTGGATCGAGGCAATGGCCTTTGCCTTATTAAACAGCTTCGCATCAGGAAGAACACACAGTCGGCCACCTTCATGGACGCGAACCAAATCGCCCACAATCAATGTCGATCCCTCAAGCAATAGAGCCAACTCCCCAGCTGTCTTCGATCCTTCCAATTCAAAGACCTTCAGCCCCGGCACGACCTCTTCTCCGTCTTCGAGCCAACGATCACATCTGATCGGAAAATTGGCTGCCCCTGCGGAAGGTCCTGCCAGCTTTGCACGCGTCTTCTGAGCGAGCTCCTCGGCATCCCGAACATGATCCGAGTTGGTCACGACGATCCACGCAGCACCGCCCACCTGCTGTAGATGCTCTTGATCATGTGCAGAGAGCGGCAACGGATCGACCGCCACATTGCCGTCAGGTCGCACCCACAGGACGCTGTGGAAGTCGATGTTGCGATCTTCATTGAATTGGGACCAGCCGTAAAGATCAGCCCGATGAAGACACTTCATGTTTTTAGCTCCAAATAAAGGGTAGGCGGCTATATTTCTTGCGCGCCCCACATGGGTCCACTCAGGTTTTCCGTAAACAGAGAGAACATGACGTTGAAACTGACACTTATTCTCAGCTCGTCGCTCTCGCTTGGAGAAACGGAGTGCGGAAGATAGGATGGAAACATTAAAAGGGTTCCGTTTCTCACCTTCACGACGACCTGGTCGGTGTTCTGGCCCGCGAGTTCTGTCACTGGCGGTCTCAGAACACTGGTTTGGGACCGCGGATCATGACAATTTACCGTATCTGCCCCTGGCCATGTTTGAACATAGTACACGCCGCTCAGAAAATTGTTTGGGTGCGTGTGAATAGCATGTGATGCTCCTTTAGCACTTACATTGGCCCAGCAGCCGGTCACCTCCACTGCTTCATAGTCAACTTTTACAAATTTCAGGATTGTTCTGGCTGAACTCAACACGCATGAAACAAATTCACCATATTCCTCGAGTTTGTGTAGCTGTTGATCCGACTGCCATGCTTCGCCAGGCGCAAGCTCAGTCAACCGCGGGTTCATTCCGTCAAGGGACCGACGAATTCTAGTGTTTATCCTCTCGTAGAAATCGGACGTCCATTGAAACTTCCACACAAACGTGGGAAAGATCGATAAGGCATCGAATTCGTCAATCCACCGATCCTTGTTTGTTGCCATGATACGGTTCGGGCACTTGGGAGTACACTACGCCTAACTATAAGCCATTTAGCCTTCACTCAATCCAAATCGCAAAGGCCGGCGTCAGGTCTGTCCCATGGCGACCAAGGGCTGTGCCTCCTTCGAGCAGGATCTCATCTCTACCCATAGGGCACCCGGTCTATCATCACTTACCAGGGCGCAATCTCTCAGGGTCCAGAACGGCTTCAATGTATGGTAAGTTGAAATAAATGCGCACCAGAAAACAACCGACTGATTCCGCAAGGATGCGCAAGCCAACGGGTGGCTCCGCTGGTCCGGATCCAGTTTATGCATATCACGACCGATCTAAACATCAATTTCACCAGTATGCGCATTCACTAGGCTATATGGATTGGGACAGCCAGCCCAATCCTTTTCGGCGTTATGACGACACATTAACACTAGCTCTTGATCATCCGGCCGCGACAGAAATCCCAACATACGACTCACTATTCAATAGGAAACAAAGACCGTCTGCACCGGTGAGCCGGGATTCAATAAGTCGTTTGTTCTATGAGAGCCTCGCGATTTCCGCATGGAAACAAGCCGGTGGAAATCGCTGGTCATTGCGCGTCAACCCTTCAAGCGGCGATCTGCACCCCACCGAAGCTTACTTGATTGTTGGGCCAATCGAGGAGCTATACGAAGATTCAGCCGTGTATCACTATTCGGCTTACGAACATGCGCTGGAGCGCCGTCTTATCCTCACCAAGAAGGAATGGAATGCAATCAGCCGAACCCTGCCGACCGGCTCGTTGTTAGTTGCGCTCGTATCGATCTACTGGCGCGAGTCGTGGAAATACGGAGAGCGCGCCTTTCGTTACTGTCATCACGATGTCGGCCATGCAATCGGTACCCTCACGTTCGCAGCTACTACCCTTGGATGGAAGGTCCGGCTGATCAATTCCGTATCGGATGATGATCTGGCAGCGTTACTAGGGCTCCACCTTCAGGAGGGTATCGAGGCGGAGCATCCAGACTGCGTGCTGGTTGTCTCTCCTGCTGATCAAAGCGATTCGGGTAAAACACTAGACATAAACCTGCCTCTCTCGCTTCTTGAGCGACTTAGCGAAGCAGAGTTTGATGGCAATCCGAATACCTTAAGTGGCTATCACAATGAATGGCCGATCATAGACGTTGTTGCCGAAGCGTGTCGTTTCGAAAGTGACTATTCATCGAGTGCGACGCACGATCCCAGTATTGAGTTCCAGATCAGGCACGAATTTAACGAAGACAGACAAGTATCGGCACGCAAGATTATCCGCAAACGTCGCAGTGCGCTTGCGATGGACGGTCGCACCAGCATTAGTAACGAGACATTTTATCGAATGATGGATCATGTCACTCCGCCCATAAGCGAAAGTATTACGCAAGTATTATCATGGCGACCACGTGTATCGCTCGCGCTGTTCATCCATCGCGTGGACGGTTTAGCGCCTGGGTTGTATCTACTGGTGCGCGATATCAGTCACGAACAGTCGTTACGTAGAGCATTACGAGGGGATTTCCATTGGGAGAAACCCAAAGGTTGTCCGGCCTCCCTCGGCCTGTATGTGCTGAGTGCAGGCGATACCCGCGATGCCGCGCGCCTCATCTGTTGCCATCAGGATATCGCGGCAGATGGCGCGTTTGCACTCGGTATGTTGGCGGAATTCGATGCCGCCCTTAAGCAACATGGCGCATCGTTCTATCCGCGTTTGTTCTGGGAGACTGGACTGATCGGACAAATACTTTATCTGGAAGCCGAAGCGGCCGGGATTCAATCCACCGGCATTGGGTGCTTCTTCGATGATGGCATGCACGACGTGCTTGGGATCCGTGACCATAGCTGGCAGAGTTTGTATCACTTTACGGTCGGGGGACCGGTGGACGATCCACGGTTGCAGACGCTACCCTCTTATTGGTACCTGAAATAACATTACAGCGATGATCAGCCCACCTTCAGCAACGATGCTACATCGTTACACCAGCCGACCGTTTCCGAGTTACCGTTTCGTCCCGGGGAAAGCTCCACACCCTACCCGAGACCCGGAGGGTCACTCCTACAACAAACAACCAGAACAGCTGGCCTCATTCGACCCTGAGGATTGGAATTCCTGCGACGAGTATTTATACGGTATCGACTTATTCAATCACGGCTTTTGGTGGGAGGCGCATGAAGCCTTAGAGACGGTGTGGGTGGCAGCCGGAAGACGCACCGAGACAGGGCTATTCATTCAGGGTCTTATCCAGATTGCGGTCGCTCACCTTAAATGGTTCCAGGGATTTCACGACACTGCAACGCGTATGGCATTGGATGGACTCGAAAAGATGCAGTCTATCAACGGTAGCTACCTCGGGATCGAGCTTGGCATTTTTCGCTCCAGCGTTGAATCGTATTTCTCAGGTGAGAACGAAACGCCTGTCATAATCGAGCTAGTACTGTAAATTACTAAGACCTGTTGCGTCACCGCCGCAACCAGCTCAATTCAGTGCGCGATTATCCGCGGAGGCCTACAAAGGTGCGCAAAGCTGGCGAATCCCTCCTCATCCGGGCAGCTACGCTCCTGCGCCCTCTATCCAGATATAACCGCAGGCTCGGCACATGTAATTGTGCTCTTCTATGTCCGGGTGGAGCATGGGGTACCACTGCTCTCCCTTAAAGCCCGCGATCCAATAGACTTCAGGTTGGGAGCACTTAGGACAGCATCTGCTCAGGTGTGCCGCCCCTTTGGGCAGGAGATGACGCTCTATGTTTTTGCTTTTACCCGGACGCATTGAGGATCAACCGGCGCTCCAGTGCATGTAGGTAAACCGAACAATGATACACAGGCGGATCTTCATTAAGATCTCGGATTGACGCATCCATCAAACAAGGTTCGGCGGGGTGGCAGAGTTGACCAGTCGAAGATTTTGACGTTTCCCCCATAAATGTAGCCATGCGTTATGTGAGGATCTCATTTAATCTTACCCGCGGGAGGCACATGTGAAGCGCAAACGATTTACCGACTGCTGGGGAACGGTCAAATAATCCGGAGCGTGCTACGAATGTCGGCTTTGCGGCACTATGCGGACGGCTGGAATGCGGCTGATCGGCGAATACGTGGGTCTTAAGCCTGTGGACCATGACCTTTGGCAGCTGTATTTTGCCAAGATGCCATTAGCTATCCTGGACCCGAGATTAGGTAGAATCATCCGGCCTAATCGATCACATGTGTAAACCATGTCTCCGGTTTACAATGTAAACGATGTCTCCGATTGTACATATCAACACTGGATTCCCACTTTCGTGGGAATGACGTCGGGAGACTACTGGATTCCTGCTGGAGCCTGCCATCGATCCCCACTTTCGCCAGGACAGGCTCCGATCGGGGGCGGGAATGACGATGAGTTGTCGGGTCGCCCCAGGGATTACTCCACTGGGGCTCTCACAGATCCGGACGGGCGAAATTCTAAGAGCGGAACGGCCACCAGCGGCATGCCCTTCGCCACGAGTTGCCGGGACAACGTCGCGGGTTTAGTGGTCGTTCGCTGGGGGCTTGCTCGGCGCCGTGGCGTCCTGCGAGGAGTCCTCGGCGACATCATCCGCCACCGGGTCCTTGTTTTCTTCTTTCGTGGCGAGCTTGGCCTTGCGTTTAGCTTCGCGCTTCGCGGCCTTGGCCTTGGCGCGCTGATTGCGTTCGAATGAGTAATTGGTTTTACGTGCCATTGTTGTCTCTATTCGCTGCCTGAATTCCTCGAGATAGGCAAGTTATATCCTCATTACGTGGTCGTCAACCCAGTACCGGTTGCGCATTCGTGTTGGCATCCGACCTGCCGGCCGATGGACGGCCGCGCGGGCTTTCCTTTTTACGCGGGTTACCGTTTCGATGCTTGAAGCCCGACGTAGCCTTTTTGGCGTTATGTGCGCCGGAACGTGAACTAGGTTTGGGTCCCGACATCGGTTTGCGTTTTGACCCCCGCTCGTTTGGAGACGTGCGGAAGTTAGGCTCCAGGCCAACAACGACTCCGCGCTCCAACCTACGCCCGGTGAGGCGTTCGATCTGATTCAGTTTTGATCGATCGTCCGGCGCCACCAGCGAGATGGCCGTGCCCGACGCCTGCGCACGACCGGTGCGCCCAATTCGGTGGATATAATCTTCCGCGACCGTAGGCAGATCGAAGTTGATGACGTGGCTAATGCTGCGAATGTCTAGGCCGCGAGCGGCCACATCAGTGGCGACCAGCACCCGGATCTTGCCGCGGCGCATGCGCTCGACGGTACGTTTGCGCGCCGACTGGCTCATGTCCCCGTGCAGCGCGGCCGTCGCGTGACCCTGGGCCTCCAACACCTTGGCCATGCGCTGCGCCCCGCGTTTGGTCGCGGTGAAGACCAGCGCCTGGGTCAGTTCGTCTTGCACCAGGTGGTGGGCGAGTAATTTGCGCTTGTGGCCCGCGTCGTCCGCTTGGTAGATGTGTTGGGTAATCCCAGCGTGACGGTCGCGGTTGGCCGCGAGTTGAACGCGTTCGGGGTTTTTCATCAGAACCTTTGCGATATTCAACACCTGACCTTCCAGGGTGGCCGAAAACAAGAGCGTTTGGCGAGCAGCGGGAAGCGCCGCCGCGATGGTCTTTACGGGCTGGATGAAGCCCATGTCCAACATGCGGTCTGCCTCATCCAGAATAAGGACTTCCAATCGCGAGAAATTAACACGTCCCTGGCTCATATGATCGAGCAACCGCCCTGGGGTCGCCACCAACAGGTCCAGTGGTTCTCTCAGCATGCGAATTTGCGGCGGGTAGGGCATGCCGCCCACCAGATTGCCGGTTGTGAGCCTGCAAAATCGCCCGAATTGAGCGACGGCGTCGCTGATCTGTAGCGCGAGTTCCCGGGTCGGCGTCAATACCAGGACTCGGGGGCCCACACCTCGTTTCGTCGCCGGTTTCAGCAGCCTTTGCAGGCTGGGCAGTACGAACGCCGCGGTTTTGCCCGTGCCCGTTTGCGCAGAAGCCATCAGGTCTTTGCCGGCCAGCGCCAACGGGATGGCCTGGCGTTGAATATCAGTGGGTTGTTGAAACCCGCTGCCTTTGACGGCCTTGAGTAGTCTGGGATCGAGTCCTAATTGTTCAAATGACATAAATGTGTACACCATCCACCTGATTACAGGCAGACTGTTAAATAAATAAACAAACCAACGTGGATGGAGTTACGCCGAAGGTAAATACATCGTCTGGTTTACTCGTTGGCGGCGCTGACTGTTAAGCTCGCGGGCCGCCGCACGTTGCCAACCAGGGAGGGTAATCAAACCGTTCAGGAGGGTTAGAAACGCAAGGTCCCATTCAGGGAGGCCTGTACTATACGGTTTCCATGTCCGAAAAGCTAGTTATTCGGTATTTCCTCGCGCTCGGCTGGAATAATTCAGATCAAGCGATATCAGATTTACGAAATAAAACATCGTTAGAGTACTTCGCTCGCAGTGACACTTATATGTGAATTCCAAGCTCAAATCGCGACCGGGGAAATTTCGCCTTCACGTCTGCTGATAAATTCGAGCAAAGCCTGGTCGAGGGCGGGATCCATCGGCGGCAATTCGTAACGTTGTAATCGTCTTTTTGCTTCCTCCAGCCCCGCTTGCTCGGCGGTTTTACTACCTTCCGCGAACCACTGTTCATAGGTTATGTTGCTTTGCAATTCGTGTTCGAATAATTTGCTGCGCCGTGTATGAGCGGCGCCGAGGAAATGATTGCCCGGGCCGACTTCTTTGATTGTTTCAAAGATCTCTTCAACATCGTCCAATTGATAACCCTGTGCGAAGTGATAAAAAGCATTGACTTGATCGCAATCCAGAACGGTTTTCGCATAACTTAGACCCAAAGTACCCTCCAACATACCACCGGCCATGGTGATCCAATGTGCACCGGCCAACACCGCTGAGAATAATCCCCACATGGAGTCATAACCCGCGTGTATGTCCGCGGATTTGGATGTGGCGCAGTTGACGATTCCGCGATGGGGCAATTGGTAACGCTTTGCCATTTGACCGGCCAGCAATTGTACGAGCGCGGAATCGGGGCAACCATGCACCGGAGCGCCGGTTTTTAAGGAGACTGTCATGGCCGGCACGCCGAACAACACGGGCGAGCCGACACGAATAATTTGCGTTAATGCGACACACATCAATGCCTCCGCCGTAACAATCGCCATGGTTCCGACGTTGCTGGCTGGCGTACTGGCGCCCGCCATGGAAAACGGAGAACACATAATGGCCTGATTGTTAGCCGCGTAGACCTTCACTGCATCAAGCATGGTTTTGTCCCATACCAGTGGCGAGTTACTATTGATCAAAGACGTGGTGACAGTTTGATTGGTCGCAAACTCATCACCAAAAACAATTTTCATCATCTCCACAGTATCTTCGGCACGTTCCCGCGCGGTGACATTGCCCACGATGGGTTTGTCCGAGTATTTAAGACCGCTATAAGTCATGTACAGGTGACGATAAGGTGCGGGCACATCTACCGGTTCCACGATTGGACCACCGGCAATGTGAACGGCGGGTGCCATGTGATTTATCCTTTGCAGATTGTTTAAATCTTCCAGCGTAGCATGGCGGCGTTCGTTTTCCAGATCGCGAATAAACGGTGGGCCATAAGATGGCGAAAAAACCATATTACGGCCGCCGACACGCACGCTGCGCTCGGGATTACGCGCATGATGAGTGAATTCGCTCGGCGCTTTCCCGACCAACTGCAATAAAGTTTCCCGCGACACGCGAATCCTTTCGCCATCGATTTCCGCGTCGGTCGTGCGCCAATACCCAACGGATTCAGGGTCGCGAAATTCGATACCGACGTCCTCAACAATACGCATCGCCAGGTCATGGACTTGTTCCACGCCTTCGTCGTTCAGAATTTCATAGACTGGAATACTCCGCACGAGCGTGGGTTTATGAACGATAGGCGCGTTTTGACGCTTCGCCCGTCGAGATGCGCTCCCGCCACGTCTTTTGATATCGAAATCCGTAGTGACAGACATTACATGCGTGGCCTTTTGTTATCGGGATCATAGGGGGAGTCCTCAATCACCGTCGCCCGCTGCCGTTCGCCTAGTAGTGGAATTTCCAATTCAGATCCCGGCGCTGCTACATCTAAATTGACATAGGCCATTGAAATGCAATGACTACAGTGATGTGAGTGGGCACCGGATGTGACACGACCGACCAACTTATCGTTTTTGTATACGCCTTCATTCATGTAAGCATCGGCGTCCTGGGTTTCGACCTTCAATGTAACCATCTTTCGGTTTAAGCCCTGTTCGCGCTGTTTTAGTAACACGTCACGACCGATAAAATCTGCTTCCTTATCGAAACGAATAAATCGATCCAAACCAGCCTCCAAGGCCGTGTACTCAACGTTCAGATCCCGATACATCGCCCGGTATGATTTATCTAAACGCATGGACTCGATGGCGCGATTCCCTGCTAACCGAAGTCCATGGGCTTCACCCACCGAGAACATCGCATCGTACAAAGGCAATTGGTAGCAGATAGGATGATAAAGCTCCCAACCCAATTCACCTTCATAGTTGACACGTAGCATGCGTACATCCGAGGCCAAACCAACTGTTGTGGTCTGCGCTGTCAACCACGGAAAGCTTTCATTGGATAAATCAGCCTCGGTAATAGGCTGCAACACTTCTCGCGCTAAGGGACCCACAATTGCAAAGCAACCGTGTTCCAGCGTGACGTTACGCAATGCGATACTGCCATCCGCGGGCGCTAGCTTCGTCAGGCAATCGAAATCATGCTGTTCACCGCGCGGTGTTCCAATCAAATAGAAAACATTCTCCGCCAGACGTGTGACCGTGAATTCTGCGCGCACTCCACCACGCGCGGTCAAAAGATGACATAAGGCAATACCGCCGACTTTGTTCGGCACGCGATTACCCAAAATGGAATTTAGCCATGCCTCGGTGCCAATACCCGATATCTCATACTTACCCATGGATGTCATCTCAAAAAACCCAACGCCGTTACGCACAGTTTTGACTTCCTCGCCGACATGGGGAAAGTAATTGAACTCTCGATAGCTGTAGATGTCTTTTGGCTCAACACCTGTAGGCGCATACCATAATGGTGTTTCCCAACCATATACCGCCCCCCATACCGCGCCTTTTTGCGTCAAACGATCAAAACACGGGGCAGTTTTAGCCGGACGACCCGCAGGCCACTCGTAACCAGGATAATGCACGCCAAAGTTGTGGCCAAAGACTTCCTTATTCTTAATACCCGTCCATTTTTTGTTGGCATAGTCGCCAAAACGGCGCGAGTCGATTTCGGACAAATCGAATTCGGGCTCGCCATCGATAATCCAGTTAACCAACTGCTCGCCAACACCGCCGCCCATTAAAATACCTCCAGAAAATCCCTCGGCCAACCAAAAATTGTTTAGTCCTTTGGCAGGACCGACCAAAGGCAAATTGTCAGGTGACACGCAAATGGGACCACGTACGTTGTTCTTTATCCCGACCTCACCGAGTATTGGAACGAGCCGGGTTACCGCTTCCCAATTCACTTCCACCGCATCAAGGTTTTCCGGCAACAGATCAGCACCAAACCACTCGGGCACGCCTTCTCGCGCAAAATGCTCCAGCTCGTCTGGCCGCTCATAGGGGCCAAACATTAATCCGTTGCGTTCCTCACGCACATAACCGTTGATGGTTTCATCACGCAGCACCGGCATCTCTGGTAACCCATCTGCTTGGCGCTTCTCTACCTCGGGTACCGGCTCGGTCACCCAATATTGATGCAACAAAGGAAAAGCCGGAATGTGCAGTCCAATCATGCGTGCGGTTTGTTGCACATAGTTACCCGTCGCGGTAACCACATACTCACAAACGATATCGCCGTTATGGGTTTTGACTTTCCACTCGCCATTGGGCAATCGTTCGAATCCGACAACTTCCGTATTGCGGTGAATTTTCGCGCCATTGTCGCGCGCGCCTTTTGCCAGCGATTGGGTGACATCGGCTGGTGCGATGTGGCCATCGTCGGGGTGGTAAAGGCCGCCCAATAAATTTTTGTTCTCAGTCAGCAGCGGCCACAGCTCCCTGACTTTCTCAGGAGAAACTATCTCCGCATGGATGCCCTGGGTTTCGGCGATACTCATATAGTTAAGATATTCATCCATGCGATCTCGCGAGTTGGCGACACGCAGTTGCCCACATTTGTGCCAGCCCACCGCCTGACCTGTTTCCGCTTCCAAACCTTCGTAGATCTCGATGGTGCGAGCAATCATGCGGCCAAAGCTGTAGCTAAAACTGTATAACGGGATTAAGCCAGCAGCATGCCAGGTCGAACCGGCGGTCAGCTCTGTGCGTTCCAACAAAACGACATCAGTCCAACCACGTCTTGTGAAGCTATACAAAAGATTGACACCAACACAACCACCCCCGACAACGACGACTCTGGCATGACTATTCACTGAAGATCTTCTCCGCTATTTTGAACGAGAGCTGATGACATTTAAAAAACAGACCGGTCCGCAGCGACAAACGCGTAACGGGAAGGATTGTCCAAGGTCCATATCTGCATATCGCTAGAAACCGTGGCGTAACGAATATTCACTGGATCAAATAACACGACACCGGCAAAATCACCGGCGACTAATTGCTCACGTACCCGACCAAGGCGATAAGCGCGCAGTTCTTGCATTTGTTGTGAGCTGATCGTCAATTAGTCTAGACAGACATTGTTATTTTTAATCAGGTGTCTCCCGTTGAACAAGTATCCTTGGTAGCGTCGGACAACATCCTGGTGATCCACTTGTTGAAATGATGCGTCGGATTGTCCATCACCGGCGAGAATGTACCGCCGGTAAATGCGGGTGACCGTCGCCCCCGCTGCATACCCTCTACGACACCGATATCCTCAGTAAACACCTTTGTCCATGCATCGAGCCGAGACTTGCGTGTCTTTTCGTAGCCATCACCACTCGCGCTTTCACCAAGATAATAAACATGTAAGTTTTCTCGTGTTTTGTCCGGCGCGATGGGTTGAATGACCATTGACCAAAAATGATCAATTTGAAAACCGAGCAACACGTTTGGGAACAGGGTAGGATACTCAGCGACTTGATTCGCCCACTTGGGAAACCTTACGAGCTCGATGTCATCATATCTGTCCGCACTATATGTCTTGCTTCCCTGACCGGCATAGAGATCGCCACCATAAAAATGATAATGATCTTCCAGTTTTGAAATTGCATTCAGGTCCGGATGAACCCAGGGCAAATGGTAGCTTTCCAGATTATTCTCCACCAATAGCTTCCAGTTTGCGTTCAGCATCAACTCCACCGCTCCATGGGTTGCCGCCGGCTTGAGTGCGGTGAATCCCTTGGGCGATGTTAGTTTGAAGATCCGCTCGTCTAGCGGTTTGATGTAGTCATCAAAATCGATTTGATTCTCCGAGATATTGATGAAAACCAAATCCATCCAATGTGCCGAGCGAACTTGCTTTAATCCTTTCTTTTCCTTTTCGAAACCATCGACTTGATGCACGCCATGACCACCAATATGCGGCGTGGCTTTCAGGTTTCCGTTTAAATCATAACTCCACGCATGATACGGACATGTGATCACTTTTCTGCCCGAGCACGGTTCCCAAACGAGTTCGTTGCCACGATGCGAACAAACGTTATGAAAGACATTTACATCGCCACTCTCGTTTCGCACCATTATGAGTGGCATCCCCATAAAACGAATTGGCTTAACGTCATTCGCCTGAGGAAGCGCACAAGCGTGTCCGATACAAGCCCAAGTTCTGGAAAATATCTGTTGTCTTTCCAGTTCAAAGAACCTTTGACTCGTGTATGCGTGATTCGGCAAACCGGTCGCGGTGTCAATAGAACTATTAATTTTGTCAATAGTCCCTTGATCGAGAAAAGATGCATTCATCATTTACACAAACAATGCGCCTTGTGGTGATGGTTATCTATTCGTCGCCCGGATCGGGAACAAGGGCCGTCGTTTCCAGTCTTTCTTCGGATGACGTACGTTTCCATGAATTAGGACAAACTATAACTATGAGATACTCTTTGCAATGGAGACCGGAGGCTTAATTGTCTAATTTCCATCCCTTCACCGGCTCGTCAACACCTATTTTGACCACTCCAGCACCAGGGGTTCACGCACCATGTCTCCAGGTAGTTACTAGCGCGATATACAGCAACACCCCGCAACGGGAGACGATCGAGCTAATATTTGTTCCGAGGGTGCCAATGGATGATACCACCAGCAGGCAATCGCTATAGCCTTTCAAACACGAGAATTCGGCGCTTGCCTTGCTCTGCAACATAAACCTTGCCCGTTCCATCAAAAGCAATTCCCTGAGGATCGTTCAACGAGAGCGCGATGACCTCAAGCGTGTTATCGGCATAACGCAACAATCGTCCCGGATTGCGGTCCTCTGTAATCCAGAGAGCTCCGTCAGGTCCGAATTCGATTTGATCCGGCTTGATCAATCCATCCACAACCACATTCTTCACGCCTTGAGATACTCGGAGTATCCGTCCTAACCCGGTCTCAGCAACATAAATTGACCCATCGCCATCCACGGCGACACCTTCAGGGTTCTTGAGTTTCGCCGCCAGAGTAGTGATCTGGCCGGACAAATCTATTCGCAGTAATTGTCCATCGGGCTTGTCTTGCGAAACGATCAAAGAACCCTTAGATCCGATTTCGATTCCTTCCATCCGACCCATACGTGAAATGACTTGCTTTAGATCGGAAAGTGAATATTAGTTTTGAAGAGAGCGACCGCGGGCTAATGTTGGGTAGTCCTGCAGCACTGAAATTCTTGATTCGCAATCTGCTAGACAACGCAATTCGCTATAACGATCCAAGCGGGAGTGTTCAGTTAAGGATAACCAAGGAAGTAGATGCTGTTGTTCTGTCTATCTCGGACAATGGCCCTGGGATCGAAGAGTCGCAGCGACACCGAGTGTTTGATCGGTTCTATCGCGGCGAGAATACCAGCGATGTGGATGGGACGGGGCTGGGGCTTTCAATAGCAAAACGTGTCGCGGTACTCCACGGAGCAGAAATCCAATTGGGCGCACAACCCAAGGGTCCCGGTCTCGTCGTAACAGTTCGTTTCCGCCCACCAAGTACCGCCCACGATTCACTCCAACAAACTGTATAGCGATGTAACAAAGTCTACAATGCGGAGAATCCCCTCTTTAGTCGCGCCCCCGCGCGCTTGCGCCAAGGAGTTTGGCTGACATCAGACGTGCTCCGCATACATGGACCCGCCTCGGCTTGCAAGATGATTGTTGAGTCAGGCAAAAAGTTAGTTGCAGGCATACATCCGGCTTGTCATGAGGTTCAATTGACCTCGAGCCCTTATGGAATCTGCACGTTCTCGTCCCCAGCAAAAATGAGGCGTATTACGGCCAGGGAGCACATCAGGATTCGAGAAGATTGGTCCGACCTATTTCGCCATATCGTCAATCACCTTCGCAACCAGCGTCGATCAGGCTAATTGGGCTCGGATCGGAGAAATAGCAGTGTGTCTATGAGTACACTGATTTTTTCCTGTCTGTCAGCGCCAATGTCCTCGAATTGCAGGCCTACCAATGTGGCTGGCCCGTCGTCCGTGGAGATGCCCTCATGTCGAACCACACGTGCCTTTAGACGGAGATCATCTGGTCCGTATGGACTTGGAATGACGACGCGAACCGACTGACCTACCTCAGGCGCAGCATGCACGGTCAGCATTAAAAACCCACCCTTAGAAATATCCTCCAAAATTGCCCGTAGCTCGGCTTGATCGCCATACTGGATCTCCATTCGATAAGCCACACGAACGTGCACCCGCCTGCCTCCCCCGCCGTGACTCAAGAGCTCAGCGAGCACACCGTCCAGTTCAGTCTGCGCGATGGTATCACTGAATCTGAACGCTACGTCGAGCAGACTCCCCTGTTGTTGCAAACTCACTGCCACGATATTGGCGCCCACCGTAACTTCGTCGATGCCTCTGGAACGTAAACGCAGCTCCATTGCATCGCCAACACCGCCGAGGTATTCCTCAACCACCAGGCGCGCCCCTACCCTGGAGATATCCCGCAACTCCGCCGGCACCCAATCCAAAGTGTTAGAAGATTTGACCAGAATATCAGCTGCCACAAGCAACCGCGCCTCGCCGACGCTCTGGTCGTTTTGTTGCAATACCGCCGTCATCTTAAGTTAGCTCTAGACGCTTGTATCTGGCTTTTGTTGGCCCATTAAAAGTATAGACAAGGAGGACAGCTATGCCAGATCTTTGTAGGTGTCTTCCCTATCCCCCCTGGCGTTATCACAAAACGCCCTCTCCGGTTAGCGGGATCTAGCCAGCATCAACCAATGCGGGCGGGTTACAAAGCCGTTCGAGATCGTTGTGATTTACGCCCCATCGGAGCTTAGAGTCCTTCAAGTAGCGTCGGGACGTTGAAAATTGCCCTGCATGATCCAGTCGATCACGATGGCACAAAATAGATGGCAAAACCGGCCAGAATGCCTTGTCCATTTGCTGCAAAGTGCTGCAGTGCAAACGAATCTCATATGAGAAAAGTCGTTGCTGCGAAGGGTCGGGTTGGAAGTCGCAATCTTCTGCGCAGAATCAGGCAAACAAGTGGCTCGATATTTTTACGGTGCAGCTGCTTGTATTAGCAGTCCCACCATTTCCTTGAAGTGACGCTGCTTGGCATGTTGTAAAGGAGTGACACCGTCACGGTCCGCCAGATTCAGGTTTGCGCCCGCCTTAATCAACATACGCACAATTTCAACATGACGCGGACCACCGTCACCGAGAATGACGGTCTCCAACAATGCAGTCCACCCCAGGTTGTTCACATGATTTACATCGATATTGGTATTGAGCAGTTCGCGAACCGTCTCTACATGACCCCGTTCGCACGCCGGAATCAACGCAGTCCCACCGTAACGATTGGTGCTGTTAAGATCAGCCCCATGGTCCAGGGTCATGCGTAGAATGTTCAGATATCCTCTAGCCCCGGCCAGCAGATATGGGCTGTCCTTGATATCGCTCTGCGCGTTGACGTCTGCACCGGCTTCTATCAATAACTTCGCGACTTCGATGTGATTACCTTGGGTCGCCGCAAGCAACCCTGTGCGACCTTGGGCGTCACGGACATGCACACTTATGGCTTGATCGAGTAAGCGCTGAACCGCGCCGATATCCCCTTGCTCGGACGCGAGAATTAATTGTTGGTCAAGATCCGTATCGGATTGCGCGCTTGTCATAAACACTAGCACCATTGCCGCGAGCGGCAGCAACCACCTTATGGGATCCACTCGCAACACACCTCGCACATCTTGCGTTGCCGCTGCAAGATCACACCCAGATAGGCAGACGGCCAACCATGTGCAACACTATCTTAGGATCAACACCTTGAAAGATGCGGGGGACCACCGTCGACGAGATCGGCTCCGTAGAATAATTTTTCTAGACGGCCCCAGTAGGCGGCCGCCTCACACATCGGACATGGCTTGGACGATGAATACATGGTGCAGCCACTGAGATCACTACTCCCCAAACGATCGGCGGCATCTCTTATTGCCTCCACTTCGGCGTGGGCTGTGGGATCGTGATTGACGATCACCCGGCTCGGCGCTTGGCCGACAATGTGACTATCCTTGACGATTACGGCACCGAATGCCTGATCTCCAGTTTCGATGGCTAAACGCCGCATGTCGTAAGCACGTGCCATAAAATGCTTGGCGTCGTTTGCAGTGGGTTGCTGGATCGTGGCTTTCTCACTGGCGCGCGCGCTTGGCAGCACTGACATTGCACCGATCAGTGGCAGGCCTGCAATCTTCAGCAAACCATTTAGACAGCGGCGACGAAGACTGTCCATTAGCTTGAACGATCTATCCTCAGTGACAACACGAATCGCCCGCATTCTTACTGCCTTTGGATGGCGTTGGCGGCAAGTCGATGGCCGGGTTGCGATCGAAGAAACCCACAGGTTTGAGATGAAAACCAATGGTTGTCACTGGCATGACCGGCCAGTCTTCGGGGCGTACCACGTGATGACTATTGAGACTGTGCCAAACGGTCAAGCTAGTGTTGTCGATCGAGCGATCGTCCTTGATATAAGCGGGCAGACCATGGTCCATTCGCGGGTCGCTTTGATTGGGGTAGTCGCCGGCGGCATAGCGCTCGCGCGAATTGTAGGGTGTAGCCCAGAAATGATGATTCATAAATCCGGCCCGACGGCGGATGCTGGATTGCGGATCGGAAAAGGGAAACGCGTTCACATCCGGTAACAACTTGTAGCCCACTGGCTGACCCAGACTGTTAACGACGTTGGGATTAACGATCTTCCAATAACGCGCACTTTCTAAGCACATGTTGCGGGTCGCCTCTTGCTCGCTCTTAAGTAGTGTCTCCTCCGCGTAATAGGCGTTTCCTAATGGGTTGTTTGGACCCATCGGCTCGGTCCGGGTGTTGACCTCATACACCGAGTTGTTGGGACCATCGACCGCCATGTCTAAACGCACATTAAACACATGCTGGTGAATTGGCGCGTACAAACGCGGCGCAATCTCAGTACCATACTTGCGGGTTTCGCCATGCGCGAGCGCGCCGGTATTGACGATACCGGTCAGCTTGATCTCGAGCTGAATAGTGCCGTCCAAATAAAAATACCAGAAAAAACCATATTCATAATCGCCGACAGTGGTAATGAACGACACCACTAGTCGACGCGAGCGACGTACTTCCACATCTCCAGTACGCCAGTCTGAATGCTTCCACAGGATACCGTAGTCTTCCTCATGCATGCAGACTGCGTTGCGGATCTCCATGACCTCGCCGCGGCCGGTTGCCATGTACGCATCAAAATAACGGATCAGACCCAGGCAATCGCAGCCAAGCTCTAGGGAATTGGCGAATAAGCCTATACCGTACTCGCCTACATCGAAGGCGTTGCGGCGTGCGTAGCTGATGTCCGGATCTCCATAAGGCACAACCATCTCCGAGACTGAAGCGCGGTGGATGACGGATCGCAGACGGCTGTCTTGCGCCGGATCGGTATAACCAATCCGATGTAACACTAAACCTTCCCGAGCGGTAAATCCGATGCGAAACGACCACCCCAACCATTCAACACTGTAACCATCAACGGCAAAACTTGGGCCTTCGGGTTGAACGATCTCCAGTGGCTTAGGTGCCTCGCGAAACTTGCCTTCGAAGTAGCGTGCCGCGTAGTTGCCGGACTGTTCTGGCAGTGGTACCACGCCGGTATCCTCTAGGTGGATCACCTTCATA
>JAOTYS010000295.1 GCA_029861795.1 Gammaproteobacteria bacterium
ACAAACCCAGAGCGCACCTGGTCGCCAGGCTTCGGTCGCGCAAAATCCCAGATCCGGGCATCGATGGGTGGCCCTTTATAAGGATCGAGCCTCACATCGAACTGCACAGTCATGCTGACCAATAGTGTGGCCATAAGATAACGCCCCACTTGATCGTGTTCGTTGCCAGCACCGCGAGGAAAAGCAGGTGATGTGCTGGCGAGCAGTAATCGCGGCGTTTCTATTGCACCCCCGGCGAGCACGTAAGCACGACCGCTGGCCTGCTTGCGCTCATCGCGTTGTAGGTAAACGACGGCGGTTATGCTGCGGTGTCTATCGACCTCCAGTCGCACCGCTTTCGCACCGGTCACTATGGTGACGTTTCCAGTGCGCTCGGCGCGTGCCAACGCTGTTAAGTCCACACTGGACTTGGCACCGAACTTACAACCTTGCACACAGCCGCCGCTATGTTGGCACGGCGGACGCCCATCTACCGAACGGCTGGGTAAGGCCAGCGTATTGGGGAGTAAAGACCATCCTAGTTCGGCCGCACCCTGGGCGACATACTGACTGGCTTTCGACAGAGTGTGCGCCGCAGTGGGAAATGGTCCACGCGGTGGCTTAAAGGGATTGCCCGGCTCGCCGGCGACGCCCAGGATGGCCTCAGCCTGCTCGTAGTAAGACGTAAGCTCGTCATAATCTATGGGCCAATCCACACCAAGCCCGTATTCGCTGGCAGAGCGAATAGCATAGGTTGCGAACCGATGCGCTTCACCCTGATAGTGCAAGGTAGAGCCACCGAGTCCGACGGCGCGTTGATAATGAAAAGACGTACGTGTGGCACAAGCAGCCTTGCGGGTTGCAGTACCCGAACACAAATGTTCAAAGCCCGGCTGAACCGGCTCGCCCACCTTAATTGACAGGCTGGGCTCGGTCGCGGATTGTCGCAATGGATCTGGTCGAAGTTCCCAGTCCATGTGGTTCATAGGGAAGTCCCTCTCGGGAACATAGCGTTGACCCCGCTCCAGCACTAGTACACGCAGGCCCGTCTCGGCGAGCGCCATGGCAGCAAAACCACCGCCTGCTCCAGAGCCAACCACGACGACATCGAATTCAAGATTACTCAAGACGAATCGCCCCGGGTCCTTGGTGGCGGTTCCGCGTAATCTGGATACCCCTCCGCCGGCGGTTTATATCCCAGGGCATGCTGGCCGGTCTCCGATGCATAGTAGAAACGCAGTACGTCCTTACGGACCCTGGCGAAGAAAACAGAAGCCTCCCGTTCTGCAGCGCTCTTATGGTCAATAGATAACAGAACATCGGTGCGCTCGTTTAAATCCAGCCGGTCCAGTGGCCGCCCGCTATTGCTGATAGCGTGTCGATCTAGCAGCATGAGACCGCGGGCATATCCTTGTTGTAAGTTTGATTGCACCTGTATAAGGTTTAGTATTTTTTCAGACACACCCGCTTCTATAGCGCCAGCGTTTTGATCAGCGGGCACGATGGCGTCGACCACTGCATCCAGGGTTCGCCGATTTATCGTCTCTGGTGTTGCCGGGCGCGTGTATCGACGTCGTTGTGAGAAAAATAGCGCGCCGATGGAGCTCGCGACGAAAGCCAATCCTGCTAAGAATAATCTGCGAGAAATCTGCATCAAGTCACCTGTGGTGGCTGTACCGCAAGAACAGCTCTTGGCCCACGGTCATCTTGAAGTATCACTCCGCGAAGCATTTAATCTCGCTCGGATGTGAGGTATTTGCTGCGACGACCCGGTCGCATCTCCCATTTCGCAACGATACGCCGGTGTGAGCGCTACCAAACGTCAAACAGTCTCTTGGCGGTAATCGAAAGTCGCGTTGATCATGTCTAAAAGATGCTGTAGCCCCGTCGTCGGCGGATAACGCGGCGGATTATCAGCATCCTGACAAGTCTCTAGGCAAGAGACATCGGCATCAAAATCGGGGTCGAAGAAAAATGGAATCGAGTAACGCTCTTGACCTGACACGTTGATGCCACGATGCAAGGTCGATGCAAACAGATCATTGGTCCAGCGTGCCATCATGTCGCCGATATTCACCACAAAGCTATCTTTAATACAGGGAGCGTCGATCCAGACCTTGGCGCTGTTCCTGACCTGCAGCCCCGGCACGTTCTGCTGTGCCAGCATGGTGAGGCAGCCAAAGTCGGTGTGAGCGCCGGCCCCGAGGCGCTTCTCAGTGATTTGTCCGGTCTGCGGCGGATAATGTAAAGGTCCGGCCGTGGCCATGGGCAAAGTGAGGTTGTTGTCGAAGAATGTCTCGTCTAAGTCCAAGGCCAATGCAAAAGCGCGCATGATCTGTACACCCAGACCACACATGGCTTCATAGTATTCTTCCCAGGTTTCCTTCCAGCCCGGTAGATTATCCGGCCACTGGTTGGGGCCATGAAGTGGTGTGTTGGCGCGTACCAATTGGTGATCCATGGGCAGGTCACGACCGATCTTGATGCCTTCCTTAAAGTCCCCCTCAGGTTGTTTGGCCGGGTTCAGGTTTTCGCCGCCATATCCAAAGTAACCGCGATGATATGGGGATCTTTCAATAGCTATCTCTTGCTTAACCTGCATCGGCAGATCAAAAAATCGCTTTGCTTCGGCGAATGCGTGTGCCACCAGATCGTGCGGCACTCCATGATCGACTAGATAAAAGAACCCAATGTCTCGACAGGCGTGACCGATCTGCAGCGCCACCTCTGATCGTCTCGCCAGATGGCCTTTGAGGAAGGGGCTGAAATCGATCACCGGAATCTTATCCAAGGGCACACGCTCAGCACGCAGAGACTCGCCGATCTGTGCTATGCCATTTACTATCGCCATGGTTTACTTCCCCCGTCTGCCATCAGCCGCCTTCGCCTGGAATTCTCATGATTGCACCGTAAAAGCTAGCATGTTGTACACCCTTTTCCAATAACCGTTGGAAATAGTGATCTATGTTTGCGACAATCCGTGACCGTTTGTCCATTCCTGCCTAGTCCGACCACAAGAGAGATATCGATGGTTGATTTCATCTTCATGCTCACTCGGCAAGATCAAACTATCGAAGATTGCATCGAAACCTTTGAGTGCACTAAACATCTTGGAGTTCGCCATATCGGTTTCAAGGACGTGGGCGTGGACTTTGAGACATTGCGTGAGTTGAATCGACGCATTCAGGCATCCGGCGCCACCAGTTACATGGAAGTCGTCAGTACCACACCGCGGGCCTGTCTCGATTCGGCAGGTGCGGCGCGTGAGATCGGTGTCAATCGCCTGTTAGGCGGCACCGATGCAGAGGCGATTTTGAATATCATCGCTGGCAGCGATATTGAGTATTTCCCGTTTCCGGGCAAACCAGAAGGACATCCAACACGACTCGGTGGTGCACCACAGGAAATAGCGGATGACTGCCGCCGTTTTCAGAGTCTCGGTTGTCATGGCGTGGATCTGCTGGCGTATCGGGCAATCGAATCCAGACCTTGCGATCTAGTGCGTGCCGCGCGTGAGGCCACCGACGGTTATCTCATCATTGCGGGTAGTGTGGATTCGCCGCAGCGTATTCAGGAACTCGGCGAAGCGGGAGCTGACGCGTTTACCGTTGGTTCGGCGGTGTTTGACGGATCATTTTCGCAGCATAAAGGCGCCACTGCATCACAACTGAAAGATATACTGGCTGCGTGTGGCTAGGAACCTATCTCAAAAAGGATCTTTTCCGCGCAGGCGTTGTTTTAGGGTCGCTCAAATGCTCATGTACTGGGTGTACACTGCCCTTTTCGCGACCCACAGGCCTAGCCTGCACGAAATATCTCCGATTCTGAGATAAGTTCTAGTCGTTTGTCATGGTGGTACCAACCCATTACGGGACAGTTGACGGGGGGTGCGTTCCAGCCCAGACGTTCAGGTGACAACGATTGCAGGCGCAAACACGAACAGCATGCGCACTGAGAATCGAACAATGCGCCAATGAAATCGACTATGCCCTACATTTTAGGAGTGGATCTCGGTGCCGGCAGCTTGAAAGCATCGTTAGTTAGATCCGATGGCGTCGTGGTCGGTCACGCGTCCCACCCCATCGATACGTTGACCCCCAAGTTTGGCTGGTCGGAGCAAGATCCGGAACAGTGGTATACCGCGTTCTGTAACGCAGTGCCACGAGCGCTCCGTGCTGCAGATGTCAGTGCTGAAGCTGTCGACGTTGTCGGCATTAGTGGTGGAGCGCACATACAGGTATTGCTGGATTCCCAAGACCAAATCATCAGACCTGCATTGTTATGGAGTGATCAGCGCAGCGCCGAGGAGGCGCAGGAATTGCATGAGCTTGCTGGTGATACCATCATCACCTCGTCCATGAACAAGGCGAACGCCACTTGGACTTTGCCGCAATTGCTATGGATCAAGCGGCATGAACCGGAGAACATAGCACGTGTCGCGAAGTTGTTCTTAGCAAAGGACTACTTGCGATTTAGGATTACCGGCGATTGGCATACCGATTTTAGCGACGCAGTAGGTGCGTTAATGGCGGACGCCGAAAGCGGCGGTTGGTCTCAAGCCATCTGCCAGCTTATCGATTGGCCAACAGCGACATTACCGCCGATTGTAGACCCGTGGGAGGTGGTGGGCGCAGTCGCTGCCGGAGCTGCAGAAGATGCAGGATTAAGGCAAGGTACCCCTGTAGTGACCGGCAGCAATGATACTACTGTGGAGTTATTCGGAGCCGGCGCGATTTCGCCCGGCCAAGGTGCGATCAAACTTGCGACGGCAGGCGTGTTGTTTCTAACAGTTGACCAGCCGATCGTGAATCCTCCGGTTTCCTGCTATCCCCATATCATTCCCGGCATGTATTACACCGCCACGGGTACAAATTCGTGTGCGTCAGCGCACCGTTGGCTCGCCGATGAGATTTTCGCTTCAGCGACAGCAAATGATGCGGATGAGACCGCAACTACTTTTGAAGTTATGGATCAAATGGCGGCGCAAGTGAGTCCAGGTTCAAAAGGTTTGATTTTTCATCCTTACTTGCAGGGTGAACGCGCTCCGTATTGGGACCCGTATCTACGCGCCGATTTCATTGGTATCACCATGCAACACAGTCGTCGTCATTTCGCCCGCGCGCTGTATGAAGGAATTGCGTTCTCAATCCGCGATCTCATGGAATCGTCGCGGGTAGAAGGGCTCGAATTCAAAGAGATCCGCCTACTTGGCGGGGGTGCTCGAAGTGGCACTTGGCGTCAGATTATCTCCGATGTATTGGGTGTCGAGGTGATACGTCCCGAATCCGGCGACGCGTCATTCGGCGCGGCCTTGGTGGCGGGTGTGGGGGCGGGAATATTTAGTTCGCTACAGGAAGCCGTGCAACGCTGTGTGCGGATTCTAGATCATTGTCAGCCTGATCCGGATACACACGATTTGTACAGCGATTTGTTCGCAGTCTATAAGGATGCTCAGCAGGCGCTGGCACCGCTGGACCATCGACTATACAAACTCATTGGTGAATCATAGCAACGGCGTTCATACACTGTTAACTCAGTTGGGCGAGTTACACAGCAACGCTTTGCACCGCGGGCTGAGACTTTCCAATCCGCTGTCTGGCGCGTTCTCGGGCTGCGTCACCAAATACGCGAAACAGTTTCAAAGAAAATTCGTTCTCTAGTACTTTGTACTCAGGGTGCCACTGCACTCCAAGCGCGAAACCTCTTGCTTCTTTTACCCGCACCGCTTCAATAGTGCCGTCCGGTGCCACACCTTCGCATTCCAAGGGATCGGCGAGGCGATCGATGCCTTGCCAGTGCAGTGAATTCACCATGATTTCTTGTGTCCCTGCGATCCGGGCGAATGAACCTCCAGCAACAAACTTCATAGCATGGCGCGGTCCGTACTGTACATCCGGGTCATCGGTCGCGGGGCGACGATGATCTTCCCGACCCGCTACTTCGTGCACCCGGGCATGCAGCGTGCCTCCAAGCACCACGTTGAGTTCTTGAAACCCGCGACAAATAGCCAGTAGGGGCAAA
>JAOTYS010000296.1 GCA_029861795.1 Gammaproteobacteria bacterium
GATCCCGAGCAAATCAGCCTGTCGACGAAAACGCTTGCCATATATCGCGTCACGATCGCGGATAAGATATCGCAGATTATTATTTTCTCCGCAGGCTTGTAGAAGTTGTCGCCCGGTCCATTGTGCCGTTGGATGTTCGGTGACGTTGAAATGTAGGATTTGTCGTCGGTCATCGCTAATCACTAAGAACACAAAGAGAATTCGGAACGTCGCAGTCGGCACGGTGAAGAAATCAAGTGATAATGTTTCTTTCGCATGATTGCGCAAAAATGTACGCCAAGTCTGCGAGGGTGGGCCAAAACGACGAAGCATATACTTAGATACGGTGGCCGCAGAGACCTCGAATCCTAGCTTTAGCAATTCTCCGTGTATCCGAGGTGCGCCCCACAATTGGTTGGGCGCGACACATTTCTTGAATCAAATGACGGATTTCATCGATCTTCGGGCGCCCGCGACCACGGCTCCTCCAACGCCAGTAATACTTAAAGCCTTGTCGGTGCCAGCGAACGACGGTGGCGGGCTGCACGACATGCAACGCAACTCGCCAGTTACACCACACCTTACTCAGCAAAACCCAAAATAATCGATCCGAATCCTCGAGACGCGCGTACTATCCAAAAATTGATCCGATCATGCTGCCAATCGGTAGTAGTGGCTAAGCATTCCACCAAGACGTTCTCGCCGATGGATAGGACCCTCTCGTTCTCGGATGTCGGCAACCGGGGCACTAATTAATTGGTTATCCAGCCCCTGATGGTTTCTCTCGCCATGATAATGCACGACGTACTCGTTGATCGCACGACGAAGTGATCTGACCCCGATTGGGACAATCCGGTTGAGACATTCTGTTTTGATCGAACGCACAAATCGCTCCGCATAGGGACTGCAATTGGGAGAACGCGGGGGATAGGTGACCGGTTCAATACCCTCTCGTCGCAAGAATGCTTTGAAATGCTTCGTAAACTTGGTGTCACGATCCATGATCAGGAACCGCACGTCTGTCAGCGCGCCATCGAGTTCGTCGGTAAGCTGCCGCGCTACTTGAATCATGAAAGCACCGTTCGGGCTGGTGGTGATGCCGGCGACACATACTCGACGCGTCGCCAAATGGATCGTGAATAGCACGTAATAAGTGACCAGCCCGCGCATCGTCCAGACTTCCACCGTGAAGAAATCGGTCGCCGCCAGCAGTTCCCAGTGAGCTTTTATGAAGGTACTCCAAGTCGTGTGCTTTCGCCGCCCTGGCGCGGGCTCAATCCCATAGCGCTTCAATACATTGGCGACAGTCGTCGAGGAGACGGCGTACCCGAGATTGGCGAGTGCCCCTTGAATACGAACGTATCCCCAGTCTTGGTTTTCTCTCGCCATTCGAACGACCAGCGCCTCGATCTCCTTACCGATGGACGGTCGTCCGGGTTCCTTATGAGCATAGGTCCATTTGCGGGCAACCAATAGCCGATGCCACCGCAGCAACGTGTCCGGCGTTACTAAGGTCGCAATCTCCCTGAGGCAGGTTCGGCCAAGCTTCTTGGCTCGTACAGCCAGTCGCCGACGTTGGTCGTCGGTGAGCTGAAGGCGATGGCCATTCAGCTGTGCCTTTAAGATTCGGTTCTCTGTCAATAGGTAGTCGATGACATCCTGCTGGTGCCGGTTGAGCCAACCCGCTAAAGCGATAACAAGAAAATGGAACGGATGGAATGTGCCAGTCATGCGACCAGCCTATCTCGATCAAAGAGCTACGGCAATCTAGAATCGCCGATCGAATTTTTGGATACTACGCCCTCCCAAATGCTCAATTGTGTAAACCATGTCCCCGGTATTTCGTGTAACCTATGTCTCAGGAAGGACACTGGTTTTATTAAGACTTCTAAGATCGGTACTTTCTAATTCTTTTGGTTTCTAATTGGTTTTATAGTTCAATTAGAAGGATTATTCCAACGGATCGATACGACGACCAAGAGGATGTCTTAGATAGTGCTTCTCTGTCATCTTCGGCGTGCTGTGCCCTAAAGCAAGTTGCGCATTCAATCTCTTCTCATCCAAATCTGTCGCATGTCTAGCGCGCAGATCTTTGAACGTGTAACGATCTCTGATAGCAGGCTCTAGCGGCTTGCGGTTGTGACCGCGAACGTGGCTTCGTTACGTCAACTCCAAAACGAATGGGTTGATCTAGTGCCGCACAGTAATTTTACAAACATCCAGCATTTCACTGACTCCCTTGACGTTGGCCTGCTCCGAGGCAACCTCCCACTCCGCTAACACGTCATCAACGCCGGGATAGTTGTGAGCATCCCCACTGATGTATATTTCTCCGGCCCCGGCCAGTCCCTGGACTCGAGCAGCAATATTCACGGTTTGTCCAAAATAGTCGAGCCGGTCATTTAGAGCCACCACGATCGAAGGTCCCCGATGGATACCAATCTTTAAGATAATGTCATCAGAAATAGTACGGTTGAATGCTTCAATCTCCTGCAACATCTCAATGGCTGCCTCGACCGCATCCACTGGATTCATAAAGGTCGCCATGATCGCGTCCCCTATGGTCTTAACAATAGCACCAGAATTCTTACCGATGACCTTGGCCAAGGTCTCAAAATGCTGGCGAACCAGGTAATATGCCTTCAGATCTCCGATACGGTCATAAAGGGCTGTAGAACCTTTCAAATCGGTAAATAGAAACGTGATATCTTTCACGTCGATGCCTTCAGTGGTTGGTCCAGTTTCGAATCTGAACAAGTCACGGAATGTCTGGGTTGTTAGTAGTCTTTTTCCTGATAGAAAGGACTCAAATTGAACATAATTGCTCTCGAAATCAGGCGGAAAATACATCACCCATAAAGCGCTTTTTGTATCCATTCGGTTGGTGAATTCGATTTCCATTTTTCCGCTGGGGAGTTCTCCAGCTACCTGGAGATGGAATGGGGCTACTGGAAAATCAAACTTCTTCGGTGTGGTTGGTTCATCATCGAAACGAAACTGACCGTCTTCAAGCTGTACTGAGGCCGGGGTTATCGAGCTTTCGTTAGCCTCACCTAGGAAGAGTGTCAAAGATGCTCCTTTGCTGAGATCTTTGACCTGCAGCGTTCCGGGATCCAGGGTAACTTCAAGACTTCTCTTTTCTAGGGGCATCACATAAGTCATCAGCCTCGTTAATAGTCCAGCAACCTCCTCGAGACTGTGCCCCCCAGGAAATATAATCCCTTTGGCAAACTGATATTTAAGGTAATAATCTTCGATTGAGAGGGAGTCGGGATCCAAAAAGGAAATGTGTCGAATCTGTGGCGAAATCGTGAAGCTGACATGAATATAGTCATCTAAAGCGACATCGTTCTCGGCACCACAAAAATCACAGATGAAGTGGGGATGCAACTTAGTCAGTTCTCGAAAGTTTTTGACCACATGGGCACAAAAGGCACAAAGTAGATTCCATTCCATTTCAAAGAGGCCGCATTTTGTGCCATAAAGAAATAGATCAATCGCCTCGTTTTCGGCTATTGTCTTTTCCTGGGCAAACTGCAGCGGGTTAACTCTGAACAAGGCGTAATCATCGCCCGTCTGGATCATGGCTTCTAGCTTGGCGATAACTCCTGGCTGCCACGGTCTTGCCGTTTCAAGCTCGCTCAACTTTTCGTCTAAGAGCGGTACGTTGATTTCAATTGCCGACATAGCTTATCTCCGTCTAAGAGCTCGCGCTTTTCCACGATTATTATCAGGCCTGAAATAGGTGAATGAGGTTACCACATGTATCGTCAAATACGGCGATGGTTGGTCCCCCCGGCTGTCCACTAGACCGGGGGAAGTCCAGATCAGAGTATCCGCAGTCGTGGATTCCAGAAATTTTTTCGCTTCTTTCACGATCTCCCGGGGCACATGCATCTTCGCCCGGTCAAAAACATCCATCTCAAGCCCTTCAAGCAGGGGAAGAATGCGATCGACAAAACGCCTGCCGGGTTCACAAAGCAACAAGATATGCCGCGCGCCTATTTGATCCAGCCAGCCGCGCAACTGCGCAATACTGTTTTCCTGGAGCACAATTTCCGTTTGGTTATTCACTGCCGCTATGGAATTCATTTAGTAAGGTAGAGACGAAATTGGATTGTAACGAGTGTCCACGCGATTGCCCATCAGGTCTGGGCGAGGATGTTTCTGCTGGTTTGGACTCGGCGCGCGTTTTCATGCGGAAGGTAAAAACGAAATTGGCTTTTCGGACAAATAACCAACCAAGTCCGAATATTGCGTATTTCTGTTTTTCTTGCGGGTATTGCTAGGGGTGAAATTGCATTTTCTATGAATTTGACCAATCGAAACGACCAATCCGACGATTATCCGTCTTACTACCGAGTTTCTTGCGAAGCGATTTTTACTTAAGTGAAAATTCCGCCAAATAAGGGCGAACTTAGGGGGCAGCAAAAAAACCACCAAGCTGAGTATAAGAATTGTGATGGCACTGCGCCGCGAGGAATGACAAATCATCCAGCCAACATCGCTTCTTTTGATGGGAACACCTGTTTGACGCAGATCAATGGATCTCGCGACGCTCGGGCTAGACTGGCTTTGTAGGAACCCGTTACTGAGGCTTAGCAGTAGATATGAGACGCATTATTGCGTTCAACCTCTTTCTATTCTTGATCACGTCTGTCCAAACAGCTAACGCAGAGGATAGATTTGGCGATGCGTTGAGCAATGGTGAGTTCGATCTAAGTTTTAGGTATCGTTATGAGTTTGTTGAAGAGGATCCGTTCGCAAAGGACGCTAAGGCGTCGACCTTGCGGACGCGTCTTACATATGAGTCCGCCGAGTTTCTGAGCACAAAATTCTTACTCGAGTTTAGCAATGTCTCGTCGATTGGTAACGAACTCTACAACAGTACGAGAAACGACGTGAGGAATCGGCCAATCGTCGCCGATCCGACCGGCACCGAAGTCAACAGAGCGCAATTCCTGATTACGGCCATCCCGAAAAGCGATCTGACACTGGGCCGTCAGCGGATCAATCTCGACAACCAACGATTTATTGGAGGCGTTGCCTGGAGACAAAACGAACAGACCTATGACGCGGTGAGATTCATCAACCATGGCGTCGATGACACTGCCCTTCAGGTCGGTTACCTCTCCAAAGTTCATCGTGTCTTCGGTCCCGATTCAGGTACGCCTACAAATGAATTCGACAGCGACTCACCCTATCTGCACGTTCACTATTCCGGTTGGGGTGTGGGGGCACTCAGCGTATATGGCTATTTTCTAGATCTCGAGAACGCACCTGATCAGTCGAATCAGACTGTCGGCGCCCGTTTTGTTGGTAAATACGATTGGTCTAAGGATCGTACTCTCGGGTACGCGGTCGAGTATGCTTACCAGCAGGATTACGAGGACAACCCATCCGATTACAGCGCTAGTTATACTTTGCTCGAGGGCGAATTCACCACCGGGCGCATGACCGCTCACCTCGGTTACGCAGTACTCAGCGGCAGTTCAAATCGAGCTGATCACAGATTTATCACACCACTAGCCACGTTGCACAAGTTCCAGGGTTGGGCGGACAAATTCCTGATCACACCGCCAGCTGGCGTGGAAGACCTGTATTTCGGTGTCTCCGGATCGGTATCGGGTTTTCAGTGGTCCGTGCGCTACCATGACTTCGATCCGGAAGCGGGTGATGGCCGTTACGGAGAGGAACTAGACCTGTCGATGGGAAAGAGCTTTCTCAAGCGTTACAACGTATTGGTCAAATTCGCGGACTACAATGCGAAAGATATCGCGACCGATACGACCAAGTTCTGGGTACAACTCACGGCGAATTTTCTCTGAAAAGGTTAAACTATCTGAACTATGGTTCTATAGCGCAACGGACTGCGCTATTAGTGAATCCTCGACACTGAGTATGCTCCGCGCCTTATATTTTTGAGACCCGGGAAGAAGCGGTCAGCTTCTCACATGAAATAGCCGGATAGAGGTCAGACTAATGATTCCAAACATTCAAACCATCCTATACGCC
>JAOTYS010000025.1 GCA_029861795.1 Gammaproteobacteria bacterium
CCTGCATTTCCATGGTGCTCGAGCCTCCACGTTGATTGCCCGGTGTGAAGAAAACATAGTCGATACGTCTGCTTGAGCCCTGTGGTTTCAGTCTGAGATCGCCGCCGGCCTGTCTAAAAGTCAATAAGTCGCTACCGTCCATAGAATCTAGAAAGCCGCATTCCAGGATTCGATTTACCACCTCGCCATTAGGCTCCTCGTTAAAATCCCCGACAAGAATCGTGTGATCGGCCGCATCGCGGAAGCGTTCGATGTATTGGCACAGCAGCCTACCCTCTTTTCTCCGGCGCGCTGAAAAATCAAGATGGACGTTGACGAAGTTGATGTGGGTGCAGTTCTGCGCGGAGCCACCGTAAAATCCTGTGTTGGTTCGAAAACGCAATAGTGAATGCTGCGCGCATCTCTGGCGATAATCAAATAGGCGGTTGAGACCCAACGTGGCCAGGGTCGCCAACCTGCCGGCGAGAACGATTTGACTGTGTTCGATGACCTCGAATATCGACGTGTTGATGACATTCATATTGCCCACTGCAATAGGTGTTGCCAGCGACGTTGCGCGACCCCAGGAAACATCCATGCGTTCTTTTCGAAAAACATCGGTCAAATGATGTCGGGATCCATTGGTACCTCCTGCGACATGAAAGACTTCTTGCAAACCGACGAGATCAATCGCATGTGTGAGAATGTCTTGCCCTATCCTACCGATGCCTGGCCCGTTCTTGGGCCGTCGCGCTCCGAGGTAATAAGGGGCGTGTCCACCGCCTCTTATGTTAAAGCTAAGCACCCTGAACCTGTGCCCCTCTTTCTTTACGGGCGAACGCATCAGTTGCGGATCAAATTCCGATAAAAGGAGAACACTTGGGAGTCACTAATTGCTATGGTTGTTATCGATAGTGTCGTCCGGCGGGGCGTGATGCTCGAACATTTGCTACTAAGTCCGAGAATACGATCTGTGCTCATGGTTCTAGTGCTACTCGTGTCAACGCAGAGTATTGCACGACAGGCTAGCATCGTGCTTCATCTCGACAACGAATTCCTGAGACAATTGTTTATCACTCAAGTCTACACTTCGTCCGATGAATCGATCAGGGTATTCGACGACGGCAAGGAGTGTAATTACCTCGCTATTTCACAACCTCGAGTGGAGGCTAAGCAAGACGGCATACATATTCTTAGTATAGGCCAGGCCAAGGCCGGTACGCCGATTCTTAGCAAATGTGTTGCCGTTCTGAATTGGGACGGCTTTGTAGAGGTAATACAACAGCCCGAGCTTTTGGACTCCCACATCATCCGGTTGCAGACATCGGATTCACACATCTACGGGACCGATATGGAGAAACATCTAGGCACAGGGAAGGTTTGGGATTGGATCAAGGGTTATGTTCACCCCCACCTCGACGCAGTCGCGGTGGATTTGAACCCAGCGCTGGACGATCTGCGTTTTTTGTTTCCCTTGGTAGTACCCAGCGATGATAGTGAACGTGTCCAAAGATTGCTGGATTCCCTGACGTTGAGCGACGTGCGTCTGCAGGATGATGGCCTTGCTGCGACACTTAGCTTTGAGTTGGAGGAGACGATAGCAGCAGCCGAATCTGTAGCGGAATCTGCGCTTAGCCCGGAAGAGTTAGCACAGTGGGAGATGGTGTGGCGCGGCTGGGACTCGTTCTTAACGTTCATAGTAAAAAACGCTGCTGCATCCACGGGTCAGCACCAGTTACGGGCCGAGCTCTTCGATGTATTACTTAAGGCACGCCACGATTTGATCGAGGTGCTGTCGGTGCCTCGTCGGCCGGGCCCCGATCCGGTACGCAAACTTTTCGTCGATACCTGGAAACGGCTCGCACCAGTGCTACGCCACTTGAGTGGAGATCTGCCCGGCGAGAGCGCGATGCGTTACTTGAGTCTCATCACTGCGGCAGAAGCGCTCCGCGCTATCGATGAGTTAGGACCCGACACGGGGTTAGAGATTTCTTTAGACGGTTTGCGTCGCATGGCCCGCATCCTCGCACCCGATTCTACGGAAGACCCGCTGATTTATGATCTAGAGGTTGATCCGGAGTTGCGCGAGCTATTCGATTTCGGTCCACCCTTGTCACCACCGCGGCCGAACCCCGACGTGGACACCAGTGGTTCATGGATCCCCAAAATTTGGGCTGCCGAAGCCCCTGATTCGGCATTGGTTCACAGGCTCAACACATGGGTTCCCGAGCGAGACGAGATTGCAGCGTATTTGCCCCTGGTGGCCGAGCTGCTAAATCACGTCGTTGATGTCACCCTAGAGGGTCCTCGACTGGAGCAGCAGTATCACCCGCTTTATCGGCCGCTGGTACTGGCTACGGCGTGGCAGGAGACGTGTTGGCGTCAGTTTGTGAAACGCAATGAAAAGATTGTGCCGTTGCGTTCAAGCGCTGGCGCGGTGGGTATCATGCAGGTGGTCCCACAAGTATGGCGGGGGTTTTACGATAGTACTGGACTGCACAAGGATATTGCATACAACGCCAGCGCCGGTAGTGAAATCCTGATCCACTATCTGGTGGATTATTCTCTGGCTAAGGGCGAGCACCAGCGAACCGGTGGGGAAGATAATCTAGTTCATGCCACCTATGCGGCGTATAACGGTGGTCCTAGCCATCTCACGCGGTACCGCAAAGAAGACACATCAGAACGGCTGCGTGAAATCGATCGATCCTTCTGGGAAAAGTACACTGAAGTACGTGATGGACAAGAGTTGGCAGTGGCCCGCTGCTATGAAGACCCTGCAACGTAGAGCGTGAGTTGATTGTGTGTACGCCTAAAGACGTACCTACAAAGGATGTAACGCTAACTTCTTAACCATAGACGCGCCTTGCAGACACAAGATCCGTGCCACCTCGCACGAGTGCCGTCCGACCTCGTAGGAGTGCCTTCCAGGCGCGATGAGTCAACAATTTGTCGCAGCAAGATGCTGCTCTTACGAAACGCCATCACGCGTAGGTGCACCTTCCAGTTGGATGTCATCCTGGGGTGTAGGTTCGCCTTTAGGCGAACGCTAGCCGGTCGCAGGTATAGCCCGGGCTCCAGGTGCGGTAAGCTCCACGATCATGTTCCAGCCATGACGATCTTCAATATCCCCGTATTGAATAGCTGTGATTTCCTCGTACAGCGCCTTGGTTACATCCCCTGCAGTGCTGTTGTTGATCTCCAGCTCCTGTTCTTGATACTTGATCCTGCCCACTGGTGAGATTACCGCGGCGGTGCCGCTACCAAAGGCTTCGGTAAGGTTTCCAGTGTGTATGGCGTCGACGACTTCATCGATGGAAATTCGTCGCTCCTCACAGATATAACCTTTCTCCCGCAGCAGCGTGACCACAGTGTCACGCGTCACCCCCGGTAGGATGGTGCCCACCAACGAAGGTGTAATCACACGATCCTTGATGATAAAAAAGATGTTCATCTGACCGACTTCTTCTACGAACTCATGCTTGGCCCCGTCTAGCCATAGCACTTGGTCATAACCCTCCTCACGACTGTTGAAGCTCGGCAGCAGACTTGCCGCGTAATTGCCGCCAGTCTTGGCAAAGCCGAGTCCACCGGGTGCTGCACGTGTATATTTTTCTTCAACCTTCAATCCTACCGCCGGCATGTTGCTGTCAAAATACTGTCTCACCGGGGAAGTGATGACGGCGAAGCAGTATTTGGTGGCAGGGCGAACTTCGAGATGGCTTTCGGTACTGAAAATGATGGGTCGGATGTAAAATGCCTGGCCACGCTTGTGCGGGATCCACTGATGGTCCAGCAGGATGAGCTGCCTGATCACCTCATGGAACACCTCGTCTTCGACGCACGGTATGCACAATCGTGCGCAGGAGTCTCGCAAACGTGCAACGTTCTTATCTGGGCGAAAAACGCGTATAACACCGTCGGGTCCCCGGAATGCCTTGAGTCCTTCAAAGACCGCTTGACCGTAATGTAGACCTCCTGCTCCAGGCTCAATTGGTATAGGTCCGAACGGCACTATCTGTGGCCTGCCCCAGCGACCCTCGGCGTAGTGCATAACGAACATGTGATCGCAGTACACGTTGCCAAATCCCAGCGAGTCGAAATCGACTTGAGGCAGTCGGCTCTTTTTTGTTCTTTGGATGTCTAAGTTTGAAAACATGGCGATTGTCCCCGTAGAGGGAGTATGCAGATTCGGACCCTTCCAATAGTGTGAAGATCGGGACCTCGGTGTCAAGCACGTATAGAATCAGGAGCTAGTCGATATTAAAAGGCTTCCGATGGCTTTCTTTCGTATTCTGCTTCCGATTCTGCTGCTGACCCTGGGTATCGGTGGCTTCATATTGCTGTATTCGACACGCCCCAAGGCCTTGCCCGTTCCACCGGTGGAAAAAGTGTGGAATGTGGCCACCGAGTCCATTCGGGTACAAGATATTTCACCCACTCTACGTCTGTATGGGCGAGTGGAGTCTCCACGTGAATCCCGCCTCACCGCTGCCATCACCTCCGATGTGATCGAGGTTGCCGTGCTCGAGGGTGAGGGTGTGGGACAAGACACCGTTCTGGTACAGCTGGATGACCGAGAGGTACGCTTGTTGGTGGCACAACGCACGGCTGAGTTAGCAGAAATTGAGGCCGAAATCGCGAGCGAGAAGAGTCGCTATGAATCCGACTTGGCGGCGCTTAAGCACGAGCGCGAGCTGGTAGCACTTGCCCAAAGGTCGCTTGATCGCGCGCAACAACTAGCGGCGACTCAGGTCGGCTCGGAATCGGGGGTGGACGATGCCATGCAGCTGGTGCATCAGCAATCTCTTGCCGTGTCTACACGGGAGCACACCGTTGCAGACCATAGACCGCGGCTGGCACAGTACCAAGCACGTAGCTCTCGTGCCCAAGCGTTTCTTGATCAGGCTGAGCTCGACCTGGAGCGTACCCAAGTGTCCGCACCATTTGGTGGTCGTGTGACCCAAGTGCATGTAGCGGTGGGTGATCGGGTGCGGGTGGGTGATGCGTTGGTAGACCTTTACGACACAAGCTACTTGGAAGTTCGCGCCCAAATTCCCGTGAGTTATCTAGGGCGGGTTCGCGGCGCATTGAGCGGTGGGTCGGAGCTCGGTGCCCACGCGCAAGTCGACGCAAACGAAGTGACGCTAACACTCGATAGAATCGCGGGTCGGGTGGAACCCGGGCGTGGTGGCGTGGATGCGCTGTTTCGAGTGGTTGACACAGGCATACCATTAGAGCTGGGTCGAACTGTAAGCCTGCAATTGACGATGCCGCAGGAAGCAAACATTGTCGCCGTGCCAATAGACGCATTGTATGGCACAGACCGTGTCTATGAGTTGATTGACGGTCGCATGCAGGCCGTGCGTGTCCAGCGTGTGGGAGAACTCGTTGACCAATCGGGCAATACACGCGTGTTAGTGCGTGGCGAGGGACTCGCCGATGGCGATCAGATCATCATATCCAAAATTCCTGCAGCCATCGATGGCTTGCGGGTTCAAGTCGTTGAATCGGACAGCCGAGCGCAGTAGCGCTGAGGTGCGTTTTGAATATGTCTGAGCCCGCGCCACTTCCTCACAAGAACGACATGCTAGGCATTTTCGCACGTCACCCGGTGGCCGCGAACCTACTGATGATCATGATGATACTGGCTGGTATCTGGGGATTGCTGCAGCTCAACACCCAGCTTTTTCCAAACTTTGCCTTGGACATCGTCAGTGTCCGCGTGGAATGGCGCGGCGCCAGTGCCGAAGATATAGAACAGGCGGTCACTATCCCGTTGGAACAAGAACTGCGCGATGTGGATGGATTGCATCGCATCACCTCCACTTCCACGGAAGGCATTTCAGGTATTACTTTGGAGTTTGAAGAGGGCACGGATCCGGGTCTGTCGGTGGATCAAGTCAAAGAAAGAGTGGATCTGGTCCGAAATCTACCGGCAACCGCGGAAGAGCCAGAGATCAGTCGAGCAGTGCGCTATGAAACAGTCGGTCGCATCTTGGTCAGCGGGTCCGACGATCTGCAGACGCTTCGACCCTTGGTGCGACGCTTTGAGCGCGAACTGTTAGACCGTGGTATCGCAAAGATCAGCATTACCGGATTACCCGAGGAGGAAATCGCCATCCAGGTGCCGGCAGTGCAACTTCAGGCGCTCGGACTGTCGCTACAGGAAATCGGCCAGCGCGTCGCAGCGACTTCCAGAGATGTTCCCGTCGGTGTCGCAGGCCGCGATGAAGGCGCGCGCCAACTCCGCTTCCTGGATCAACGACGCGGCGAACAGGCGTTCGCGGATCTGCCTTTGCTGGTAGACGAGAACGGTCGGCTGGTCACCCTGGGAGACGTCGCGTTAATCGAGCGTAGGGCGCGGACTCAACAAGCGGCCGTGACTTTTCGCGGGCGCCCCGCGGTGGAGATGCGGCTAAGACGCACCGAGGAGAGCGACAGCCTCGAGGCCGCCAGGATTCTGGATGAGTGGTTAGAGGAGACCGTCCCACAACTACCCCAAAGCGTGGAGATACATCCTTACGACGAACGCTGGTCGTTCCTCAGGCAGCGTATCGACCTATTGCTCAAGAATGGCGGGACCGGGCTTGTTCTCATCATTGGCATTCTGTTTCTATTTTTAAATGGTCGCGTGGCTTGGTGGGTTACGGTGGGTATTCCGGTGTCGTTCATGGCGACCCTGGGAATGCTGTATGCGGTGGGGGGTTCGATCAACATGGTGAGTTTGTTCGCACTTATCATGGCGCTGGGTATTATCGTGGATGACGCCATCGTGGTGGGCGAAGATGCGCTCACTCACTACCAGTCCGGCGAGTCTGATTTGGAGGCCGCGGAGGGCGGTGCACGACGCATGTTAGCGCCGGTGTTTTCCTCGTCGTTGACCACTCTCGGCGCCTTTCTGCCGTTGATGCTTGTGGGTGGAATTATCGGCAACATCATGTTCTCCATACCGTTGGTGGTCATCTGCATTATTGTGGCGTCGCTAGTGGAGTGCTTTCTAATTTTGCCAGGTCATTTGCGGCATTCGTTTGGCAAGATGCACGGCTACAAGCCGGGACGACTGAGGACGAGATTGGATAGTGCCTTTGAGCGATTTCGCGATCGGGTATTCCGGCCTTTGGTAAGCAAAGTGATCGATTACCGCTGGACCACTGTCGCTGCCGGTATCGCGCTGATCATCTTCACAGTGGGTATGTTCAAGGGCGGTCGGATGGAGTTTGACTTTTTTCCCCAAGCCGAGGCGACAACCTTGTTTGCCAATGTGTCTTTTGTGACCGGCACACCGTCCGCCCGCGTGGATGCGCTGATAGAACATATGGAAGATGCGCTGTGGGAAACCAACGAGGAGCATGGCGGAGATGTGGTATTGATTGCGGTCGTTCGACACGGCTTGACCGAACTACCGGGGGATATCGGTGCTGTCGAGGGTGATCATCTCGGTTCCATTCAAGTGGAACTGACAGAGCCCGACGACAGGAAAATACGCAACGCCGATTTCATAAAAAGCTGGGGAGAAAAAATTGCCACAGTATCTGGGATCGAAACCCTCGCGCTCTTCGAGCAACGTGGTGGCCCGCCCGGAAGTGATATCAACGTGCGCTTCACAGGAACAGATGCAGAAAGCCTGAAGGCCGCGGCACTGGAGTTGGCTGAGGTGCTCAAATCCGTTTCGGGTGTTTCCGCAATAACCGATGACATGGCGTTCGGTCGCGAGCAGTTGATATTTAGACTGACTCCGCAAGCAGACGTGCTAGGGCTGACGGTAGAAGAAGTGGGCAATCAACTTCGAGCGGCATACGACGGTTACCTTGCGCAGCTCTTTCCCGAGGGCGATGATGAGATCGAGGTGCGCGTAGTGTTGCCCGATGCAGAGCGCAATCGTTTGATAAGCCTTAATCAGTTGGATGTGGTGGCGCCGGGTGGAGAGACCGTGCCGCTGGAAAACATCGTGACTTTTGTGTCGACCAGAGGGTTTGAGACCCTACGTCATGCGGACGGCAGGCTCGCCGTCGAGGTGACGGCAACAGTAGATGCGCGCATCAACAATGCCAACAATATCTTGGATAATTTGGACCGTAATACTTTGCCGCAGCTCTCAGAAAAGTACGGGCTCAACTACACATTCGAGGGTCGTGCAGCGGATCAGGCGGAAACGCTTGCTGACATGCGTCGCGGCGCCTTGTTTGCTTTGATCATGATCTACTTAGTACTCGCCTGGGTATTTGGTTCCTACGGTTGGCCATTGTTGGTAATGAGTGCAATTCCACTCGGCTTGGTGGGTGCTGTGTTCGGCCACCTGGCGATGGGTATCGACTTGACTATATTGTCTCTATTTGGATTCGTCGGTCTGTCCGGAATCGTGGTAAACGATTCCATTATCTTGGTAGTCTTCTACAAACAACTTCGGGCGAAAGGTGTCGAAGTAAGAGAGGCTATTATCAACGCGGCTTGTCTGCGATTGCGCGCCGTGCTGTTGACGTCATTGACCACCATCGCCGGACTAACGCCGCTATTATTTGAAACTTCCTTACAAGCCCAGTTTCTTATACCCATGGCGACTTCTATCGCTTTTGGCCTGGCGTTTGCCACTGTGATCGTGTTACTTATGGTGCCATCTTTGCTCTATATCTATGAGCGGGTGGTGCAAAGAATTCGTCCGGAGGAGCCCCTACCCGCTGTCTCTGCTGCCAGCTAATACAGGTCGCACCCTTGGAATGGAGGAATGTGGTGAAGTTTAGAAAAAATCTAGCTGTAAATTTCGCACATAAGCTTGTCGTTACCGTAGCGCTGTCATTCGGTGCGCTCTGTGGCGCCAGCGCTGAGGAGCCCTCGGGCAAGGCAGCCTATGACGCCAACTGTGCCGCCTGTCACACTCATGGGGTAGCCGGCGCGCCGCAGATCGGCGATCAAGAAATGTGGCAAGAGTTGATCGGCAAGGGCATCGAGAATTTGGAAGACTCGGCGGTCAACGGAATACAAGGTTACGGCGGTAACATGCCACCGAGGAATGGCAATCCGGATCTGTCCGATGACGAGGTTAAGGCTGCGGTGGCTTATATGGTGGAGCAATCGCAGTAGCCAAGTATAGATGTCCCGCAATTCAGCGAATGTTCAGCCGGTTCTTGATAAGCTTACATTTCCTTATCAAGGAGCACATCGATGCTAAATAGGTGCCTTAAAGCCATCACGTCACTCATGGTGATAGCGCTTGTTGCGGGCTGTGGTTTGTCTTCTAAATCGATAGACGTCAGCGTCGTTTTCGCTGATGCAGAAGCGCTGAGCCCAGGCCAAGTTGTACGCTTTGGTCGTAATGACGTCGGCAAGGTCAAAGCAGTGGAACGCAACGCTGAAGGCGCAACGGTACACTTGCGGCTGAATGAAGAAGAGGCGGGCGCTGTTCAACACAACGCCGCCGCCATGATCGTCTATGCCGAACCTCGGCGGGTGGAGATTTACAACCCGGGGAGTACTGGTGAAACCATTACGGATGGGGACAAGTTGTACGGTCTCAACAACAATCTTGAGTTGCTCGCGTGGCAAGCGGGTAGCGCCGCCGCGTCGGTGACGCAATCGATGCAACAGGCAGTGACGGGGCTTCAAGAGTATTTTGACAGTGAAGATTGGGAACGTGCCAAGCAGGAGATGCAGAGGCAACTTGACTTATTGGCACGTGAATCCAACGAAAGTCTCGAGCGTCTCGGCAGGGACTACGAAACTTTGTTGAAAGAGTTGGAATCGCAGTCGGCAGAAGCTATGGAAGAAGCGCAAAAACATTTTGAGGATTTTGCGCGAGCCCTTGAAGAACAACTGCGAGAACTGAATGAAAAAGGCCAGCATGATTTGGCTAATGCCCTACAACGGCTGCTCGACATTCTGAGGTCTTCGATGGAGCAACAGGAATATCAAACTATCTGAAGCTGTCCTCACGTACGGTATCGATGAAAAAAAGCACAACAGAATCTTGGATGCCCGCCGACGAGTATGGCCGGTCGCTGTCCGGTCTAAGCGTCAATCTTTTGGTAAAAGACATTGATGTGTCGTTGCCGTTTCACCGCGATGTACTCGCCGCCGAAGTCATCTACAGCGACCCCGATTTTGCGGTACTCAACGGGTTCGGTGCAGAGTGGATGTTACATGCCGACCATACCTATCTGGATAATCCCATGATCGGAATTGTCTCTGCGCTGGAAGGCCGTGGCGGTGGGGTGGAGCTGCGGCTTCACGGCCGCGACCCAGATGAAGCAGAAGCCGTTGCGCGCCGTCTGGACTATATCGTCTTGCAAGGCGCTATGGACAAACCCCACGGGTTGCGTGAAGCCTACATCATCGATTCAGACGGCTATGTTTGGGTGCCGGACGTGCCTAATTAAAGAGTAACCATCAATAGATTTGGCTTCGGTTACTTTTTGCAGCTCTTACCGTGGCAATGTGCAGGGCTCTGGTGCCTAGAGCTGCGGCCAGTCGACTTGGCTTCGAAGATAGCGTTGCATATCACGACTCCTTAGGATTGCGGTCGCTCCGCGTCATGCTCTGACACAAAATGGCGCATGGAACGATGGTTGATACCGGTACAATACAGAATCTCTGATCGTGTCGCACAGTACATGATAACTACATGCGTCAGGAGAATCGCACATGCATGAAATCGACACCAGCCGACCTGAGCTGATCGAAGAGTTCAAGCGCAACCCCGTCGGTCGCCACAGCGGTGATCTGCGCCGCCTGTTGAATGCGATGAGAACCCACCCCGATCTGCCACCCTATCTTCTGGTGTGCACAATCCCGCAGCATGAGTGGCGCCTGGCCGTAAAAGCCCCGGGGCGCGGAGAGCCTGTCGAGATTCTCGAAGGCCACGTCTACACCGATCCGCTGCAAGCGGAGTGGGCCGTGTTTAAACTGCGCTGGAAAGTACTCACTGGTGAGGTCCTTGAACCATGAACAGTCAACCACCGCGCAAACGCATAATTGGTTACGCCGACCGGCTGAGTGTTGCATCGGGCGATTCGGTGTCGTTCATGGTGAGCTGTGAAGACCTCGATATCTATGACGCTGACATCGTGCGTCTGCGAAGTGGGGATCTACATCCCGACGGCCGTGGTCTTATCGAGATGTCGGTGCAGAATGCGATCACCGGTCAATATAAAGCACGCGCACAAACGATCAACGCCGGTTCCTACGGCATTGTAGAGCACAGCGCACACCTTGCGTCGCTCAAGAGCTTTACCCTGCAGGCCTGGATCTGGCCCACTACGCCTGGTCGCGGCGAGCAAGTTCTGATGGGTTGTTGGATGGCGCAACATTGTCGCGGCTTCGCGTTATGTCTCGACGCCAAAGGTGCGCTCTGTCTCAAACTTGGCAACGGCGAGATTCAACGGGTTACCACTGAAGTAACATTGGCTGCGCGGCAGTGGGCCTTTGTTGGGGCGAGTTATGTCGCAGATCGATCGGAAGTGCGGCTGTGGCAGTTGGTGCAACCAGACTACCCCGCGACAGCTACCTTGACTGAGGCAACCGGTAGTGTTGGCGTGAACGTAACCGAGGTAGATGCACCGTTTCTGTTTGCGGCTGCGTTTGAGTCCCATTCACAATGCCGCTTGATGACTAGCGAACATTACAACGGAAAGATAGAAGCACCACGCGTGTTCGACACTGCGATGTCGTTTGGTGAGGCGTCACATGCACAGACCCATCCGCTTGCCCACGAACACATCGTCGCTGCCTGGGACTTCGCTCGTGACACACCCACTGAACGCATTTGTGACGACAGCGCTAACGGATTGCACGGTCACCTGGTGAACTTGCCTGCACGCGCCATGAAGGGACATTGCTGGACGGGCGAGATCTACGACTGGAAACAAGCCCCGCAACAGTATGGCGCGATTCATTTTCATGATGACGACATCTACGACTGCGGTTGGGACGAGGATTTCACCCTACGTGTACCGGACGATATGCAGAGCGGAGTCTATGCAGCGCGTATTCGATCCGGAGACAATGAGGATAGGATCCCGTTCGTGGTTCGGCCTTCACGTGGTGCGCCTAGCGCCAAGACGCTTGTGCTATTGCCCAGTGGGAGTTACATGGCTTACGCCAACGAACATGCCGCAGCAGAAGGTGGCGGTTATCTGCAAGCGTTTGCCAATCATCTAATGGCACTTTCAGCGCAAGATCTCTTGCTGAACGAACGTCCCGATCTGGGTTACTCGCTCTACGACGTGCACTCCGATGGTAGCGGCGTTTGCTACAGCTCCCGGCTAAGACCCATCTTGAATTTTCGGCCCGGTGTGACTAACGCCTGGGTAGGCGCCGCTGGCACGTTCCCCTGGCAGTTCAACGCTGACTTGCCTCTAATCGATTGGTTAGATCACAACGCCATCGATTACGACGTGGTAACCGACGAAGATTTGCATGAACAAGGCGTTGCTCTGCTGCAGCCATATCAAGTGCTCCTCACCGGCAGTCATCCCGAGTATTACTCTAGGACAATGCACGACGCGTTGGGCGCTTATCTACAACGCGGGGGTCGGCTGATGTACCTTGGTGGCAACGGATTTTATTGGCGAATTGCGTACCACGAGACGCTACCCGGCGTGATTGAGCTTCGCCGTGGTGAAGATGGTATTCGAGACTGGGTCGCCGAAGGCGGCGAGTACTACATGAGTTTCACAGGTGAATACGGCGGTATGTGGGAACGTATGGGTCGTACCATTCACGCACTTGTAGGTGTGGGCATGGCCGGGCAGGGATTCGATGTATGTAGCTACTATCGCCGAACCGAAGCGAGTCGAGATCCTCGCACCACATTCATCTTCGAGGGCGTGGATGACGAAATCATCGGTGACTTTGGCACTGTTGGTGGAGGTGCCGCGGGTATCGAAGTGGATCGATTTGATCTCAGCAAGGGTTCGCCCCCGAATGCGCTTGTAGTCGCGAGCTCGGAGAATCTGTCCGACACTTACTATCCAGGTCCAGAGGAAATCAACAACGCATCGCCCTTGCTCGATGCATCACAGAATTCCGACGTCCGAGCAGACATGACATTCTTTGAGACACCAAATGGTGGAGCCGTATTTTCGGTTGGCTCGATCGCGTGGATAGGCAGTCTCACCTGGAACGAGTTCGACAACAACGTAGCCCGCATAACTGGGAATGTGCTGCGTCGGTTTCTGGATGAAACCCCATTTGAGCTTCCTTAAAAGAGGGCCAGATACCGGTTCGGCGATTGCTCGGTAATAGCGTCCTGCGTTACCCTACTACGATACATCCATGTATCTATCCCTGCATTGCTCTACCTCCTGCTTACCCCTCAAGGGGGTACCGAGGTCCGTGCAGTCGTTCGCGGGTATGACAAGAAAAGAGAAGCAACGGTCATTCCCGTGTAAACGGGAATCTAGTGACGAAAAGAAAATAAATCTGTCCCCTCGCTTTAGTCAGCTTCGACAACGGTCATATCAAGCGCGTCTCTTAATTCAATTGACACCTTGCCGGTTAACGTCAAGCCGCTGTCTCGTTCAAACTCACGAATCGCGGCGGCTGTTCTTCGACCGTATTTCCCATCGATAGGTCCGGGATCGTAACCCAATTCATGCAGTTGGGTTTGAATGGTGCGAACGAGCTCCGGTGGCTCCCATTTCCTTGCAAGTTGTTGTGCTTCCGCGATCTGTTCGGCTGTCATCTGTTTCGCGGCTTGCGTACGGTATACTGCGGCCTCTTCATGGCCTTGTGCTGCAGCCAAGTTGAACCACTTGTGCGCCTGAACATAATCCTGCAATAAGCCACGACCTCTGTCATACATCAGGCCTAGCGCGTACTGCGAGTCGGCGTCACCTTGCTCGCCCGCCAGCCTGTACCACTTGACTGCTTCACGGTCATCCTGTGGCACGCCCTCGCCCATGGCGTACATCACACCGAGGTTGAACTGCGCGGCGATCGTGCCTTGCTCAGCGGCCAGGCGGTACCACTTCACAGCTTGGGAATCATCTGGCGGCATTCCCCGTCCATTGTCATACATTACGGCCAAGGCATACTGTGCATTGGCATCGCCTTGTTCCGCGAGCGGTTTGAATTCCCTCAATGCAGTTTCGTAATCACCCTCGAGATACGCCCGTTGCCCGTCCTGAAGATCCGCGATCGAAGGCAATCCGGTGGCAAGCCATACGCTGATGAACACAACCCGAAAAAGAAAGCCAAGTCGGCAACAATCCATTCTCATACTCAATCGAACCGAGTCGGAGTCGAAATCATTGAATGCTGGATTCGACTCTGCCCGGGCTCAATCTATCGCAAGCTCATTAGGTTAGCCAGTAGAGCCTTTTTCGCCAACTCGATCTCTGCAGCAATCTTATGTGCCATATCACGATCCGCGCTACAGCAGGTGTAGGCCGCTTCACTGCTCACCTGCGAAGTTTCCTGAATAGTGTCAGTCATCGCGCTTTCGATGATTCCAGCGATCCGTTGAACTTCTTTGTCCTTGAGTGAAGGCGACAAGATATTGCCAATTTCTTCAGCAGCTTTGCGTGCACGTTGTCCTAAGTTCATAGTAACCTCGATTGTGGAAGTGTTGATGTTGCATTATAAGCGTGATTGATATGAGGAGGCAGAGTCGATTTAGCAGCGTCACCCCGAAGACCGCTGGCGCAATGTTCGAATCGGTATGCTATACATTTATTGGGCTTCGAGAAGCCTATAATGTTTGTTATCCGATTGCCTGGAAACTGTTGAAAGGGGACGGACCTGTTTACGATAAACCTATACTCACTCTGACCGGCACTAAAAAAACAAAACAAATCTGCCCCCTTTCTTGATTCAAACCGAGATCTTCCATTGGATAATCGTCACGACCTGGAACTAATCCTGCGGTCTCGCATCCCGATCATCGTGATCCAGTCCCATGAGGAGCACCGTATTCTGCATTTGCTCGGGACAATCGGGGAGAAGTTTAACAAACCTTTGTTTAAATGGTCGGTAACAGAGGGATTTCAGTTCGCCCGGTTTGATATCGATGGCGACACACAGCACAACGAACCAAAAGAAGTTCTCGAGCACATCAAAGCCGAAAGACAAGCCGGAATCTACGTACTGCTGGATTTTCATCACTATATAAACGATCCAGTGCATATTCGGCTGGTCAAGGACATTGCGCTAGACCACAGCAAAGTCGCACGCTATGTAGTGCTACTCAGTTACAAGCTAGATCTTCCCCCGGAGCTCCGTCACTTCAGCGCCGATTTCGAGCTCGCTTTGCCCTCTGAAAAAGAATTGAATTCGCTGGTTCATGAGGTTGCCAAAGAGTGGGCATCAGAGAGCAAAGGTGAACGGGTAAAGGCGGATCCGGAGGCCACCCGGCTGTTAATTCGTAATCTAGCCGGTTTGACGCACAGCGATGCAAAAAGACTTGTGCGCAATGCTATCTATTATGACGGCGCTATTACGCATAGTGATTTGTCTGACGTGATGGAAGCAAAGTATAAATTGTTGAGCGGGAAGCAGACGCTGGCCTTCGAGCATGAGACAAGTCAATTTTCACAGGTAGGGGGACTGAAGAATCTCAAACGCTGGCTCGAAGATCGCCGCCAAATAGTGATGGGTAAGAAGGGCAACGCAAATCTGGATATGCCTAAGGGCATCCTGTTGCTGGGCGTACAGGGTTGCGGCAAGAGTCTCGCCGCTCGGGCGGTGGCCGGTGTTTTTGCTGCGCCGCTATTGCGACTCGACATGGGGGCACTGTTCAACAAGTACTATGGTGAAAGTGAACGCAACATTCGCGAAGCGCTAAAAATCGCAGATACGATGGCGCCTTGTGTATTGTGGATCGACGAGGTTGAAAAGGGCTTATCAGCAGAAGACGATGATGGGCCCAGCCGCCGCATCTTTGCAACCATGCTTACATGGATGGCGGAGAAGGACACGGCGGTGTTTATCGTCGCCACCGCTAACGATATGTCCCTACTGCCACCGGAGTTTGTAAGAAAGGGCCGTTTCGATGAGATATTCTTTGTTGATTTACCTGACGCCGATACCCGCGGAATCATCCTGAAGATTCATATGTCGAACAGATCTTTAAATCCCCGGGAGTTCGATGTGCAGAAGCTCGTGCACGCAAGCGACGGATTTTCCGGTGCGGAGCTAGAGCAAGCCGTAGTGTCAGCGCTTTATCGTGCGCATGCGCGCGATGAACTAGTATCGACAGACCATATCCTGACCGAGATAGAACGCACCCAACCGTTATCCGTGGTCATGGCCGAGCATGTCGATACACTCCGTGCTTGGGCTGCTGACCGGACCGTGCCGGCACATTAGAGGTGGTAACAGATCCAAAGTTGTGGTGCATAAAATATACTGTCCCTGACCTCTATACTCTGTATAAAAGGCGTCACTTGTGCAAAAGCACTTGGAGCAGTGGGAATGAAGGTCGTAGCAGCAAAGGACTTTTACTATCTTGTCGTAATCGGATTAGTGTCCTTAATCGGATTGGTCTCTTCCTCCAAGTTTAAAGACCTGGTAGTGCGCACCATTGGGTTTATTGCCTATTGCTTTTCGAGGATAAAGAGGAAGCTGATTGAGAGGAATGTATCTTTAGCTTTCGAAGGGCAGCTGAGCCAGCAGAAGCTACGCAATATCACCATTGGAGCCTTGCACGGAGTATGGGAGGAAATGCTTTCTTGGTTACCTTCTGACGCAAAGCGATCCGGAGTTGATCAGGTTAGGATCCATGGCATGGAACAATTGCGCGAGGCGCTTGAGAAAGGAAAAGGGATCATTCTCTGGGAAAGTAACGGCTTTGGCATCCGGATCCTTGCTAAGAAAGTGCTCCATGCAAACGGGTTTTCCGTATGCCAGGTCCACGGAGTGGATAATCTCGGAGGATTTCTGACCGATGATAGTGAGGGGACCTGGGTGCGTTCGAAATGGATTAAGAGATTTTTTGATAGGTGTGAAAGACATTTTGTATACGCGATCATTAACCTCCCACGGGCGGATTCCTTTGCTGCCGCGAGGCGCTTAAAGAATATTCTGAAGCAGAACCGCATCGTGTGTGTGAGCGGTGATGGGAAGATGGGGCACAAGCTCATGTCTTTCGACTTTCTGGGCCACAACGAGTTTTTTGCCACCGGAATGGTCAGTCTGGCCAAACTATCCGGTGCGACCATTCTTCCCATGTTCTGTATCCGAGAAAGAGATGGTGAAAGGCATTTGTTCATTGAATCACCCATCCCCGTGCACCCAGATGGTGATAGAGAGAGTGGCTTCAGAATGAGTTTATCCAGATACGTGTCATTAATGGAGTCGTACATCAGAGCACACCCCGAGCAGTACCGTAACTGGCACATACTAGGCGATCAGCCCCTTAATCTACACTCACTTAATGGATGAAAACGCCATGAAACATGATCGAGTATTCCGGGGGACCGCGGCGCGAACGAGTGATTTCGAGTTCAACGCCGAAGTTGCCAAAGTGTTTGATGATATGGTCACGCGCAGCGTTCCTTTCTATCAAGAGCAGCAACATATGATCGCCGATATCGTAAAGAAGTTCTGGATTGAGGGGACCCAAATCTACGACCTGGGGTGCTCCACCGCGACAACTTTGATTAACCTTTGCCGGGAGATCTCCTCAGTGGAGAGTTTCGTTGGATACGACAACTCCGTTTCGATGTTGGAGAAGGCGAGGGAAAAGATCAAAGAGTGTCGTTTCGACACTCGTATCGAGCTAAGGCAGGCCGATCTCAACGGTGACCTATCGAGGCTGGTGCTCGACAATGCCAGTGTCGTCACGATGTGCTGGACACTACAGTTTGTTCGACCCCTGCAAAGAGATAAATTGATCAAATGGATCCACGAGGCGCTTGTGCAGGGCGGAGTTCTGATAGTAACAGAAAAAATCCTCACCAATGATTCGCATATGAATCGCTTTTTTGTCGACTTCTACTACGACTTCAAAAAGCGCACCGGTTACTCGGCGGGAGAAATCCTCCACAAGAGGGAAGCATTAGAGAACGTCCTCATTCCCTACCGGATCGACGAAAACCTTGAATTGTTCCGGCGCAACAACTTTGACATCGTTGAGACTTTCTTTCAGTGGTATAACTTCGCAGGTTTTCTGTGTGTGAAGAAGTCCGACTAGCGGGTAGGGAGGAGGCGGCCTTGTCCTTCGAGTGGATCAGAGCAATAGCAACGACAGTCGTCCCCGGGAAAGCCCGTAGTTGGTTGAGGGGAAAGCAGAGGCAGTATGGCCTGCAGTATCCGCGAGCGGGGACGGTGCAGTTCGGTGAGCTCCGACGGCTTACCCCGATTAGCCGTGTTTTTGGTCTCGACCGGGGCATGCCTGTGGACCGCTACTACATCGAGCAGTTTCTGTCGGAACACAGCGTCGACATTAGCGGTCGCGTACTGGAAATAGGAGACGACTTTTATACGAGGAAGTTCGGTGCTGATCGTGTCGGCAAGTGCGACGTGCTTCATGTCGTGGAGGGAAATTCGAAAGCGACGATCGTGGCAGACTTAACGCGAGCCGACAATGTTCCCTCGGACACGTTTGACTGCATCATCTTCACTCAGACGCTTCAGATGATATACGACGCACGCGCTGCCTTACATCATGTTTACCGGGTGCTGAAGCCGGGCGGTGTGCTGCTGCTGACATCCGGAAGCATTGCGAAGATAGGCCGGCGTGAAGGTCGAGATCCGTGGGGTGAATACTGGCACTTCACCGCGCAGTCAACGGAACGATTATTGCGCGAAGTATTTCCGGCCGAAAATGTCGACGTCAAGGTCTATGGAAACGTTCTGGTTGCAATTGCCATGCTACATGGCCTCGCTGCGGAGGAATTTGAGCGCAAAGAACTGGACTACTCCGACCCCGATTTCGAGGTGTTGATCGGCGTCAGGGCGCGAAAGGCTAGTGCGACTCGTGAAGCCAACAAGGAAGAACAGAGATACAACAAGAGCGAATAAAACTAGATTCGCAGCAGCATATTAGATACAGAAAATCAATTCACCGACATAATAGGATTAAACGGATGCTTTGAAAGCTCATCAAGCACCGCTTTTTCTCCCAAGACATCAATAATGCGCTCGATCTCAGCGAGTATCTGCGGCCTGGCTGTGTGCGCCTTGCTCATGATAGCCTCGACACGTGCCCGGTTTTCCTCTATCTCGTGAGAGATGTCACAAAACTGATCCAATTCAACTTCATCTGCCTTCTGCATTAACGACTCAACATATTCCCCGATTCGATACGCTTCTCCTACGTATTCATTGCGTTTGATCAACAATTCACGTAAACGCATAAGCGCCTCTGTTTTGCCAGTGAGCATATAACACCCCCAATTTTCGACTTCAGCTGGCCCAAGACCCGTTCGCCTATTTGCTTTTGAGTGAGGACCTTGTTGATTTACCAGCGTCGTATTACATAGTGTAGACCACTTCGGCGCGAGGAGAGAGAAACCGGATACGGTAGAAGGGGCCGGAGCCGATGTGTTTGGTTATCTTGGGGATTAACTACGGTAGAAAATAGAGGGTGCTTGCCGGAGACATGACCTAGTTCGACGTGAAAATTTCGCTGAGCTCCTAACTCTGTTTCGGTGTGACAATTTTTCCGAATGACACGGTGTCCGGAGCAACCGCTCCGCCGGAGATAATGAAGGTCATCGCCTCGTCGATGGACCAATCGGTCGGTGTCAGATCTTCTAGCGGGATAATCTCTAGATATCCCGATGTGGGATTCGGGGTTGTGGGCACGTAGACGGCCGCAAGTTTTGCGCCCGTTTCTGAATCTGTCATGGTCTGCGTCACCAGTCCCACTGTTCTCATCTCGGGTGACGGGAACGCGATTAGCACGACTCGCTGCACATCGTCTAGGCTCCCCTGGAGGGTGGTGATGAGTTTTTTAACGGAACCATAGACAGTTCGCGCTAGCGGCACACGACTCACGATTAATTCGAACGCACCGATCAGCCGGCGGCCCACTACTCGGCTGACCAACCACCCCAATAAATACAACGCGACTAGCGTCAGTAGTACCGCTAATAGGTTCTGGAACCAAGGTGCGAGCAACCATTGCTCAACCACCGGCGCGATGTTGTGAAAGCTCTTTGCGATCGCCCTGACCCATGGTGTGCCGAACTTCGACAGTTGTGAAAAAATAAACTCAAAAACAATCCAGGTCACCCACAGCGGAACGACTGTTAGAATTCCTGCAAGAAGGTATCCTCTTACGTGCAGGGTCTTACGATTTTGACCGGCCATAATTTCTCCTCATTGGCGCATGCATCCCTATCGGTGGCTACGGGTTGCATAGCGAGTGTGGGGGGAAATGCCCTAATAGCGCAACCCGCAACACCTGCGCGGCGTCGGCTCAGTCGTTCTTCGCGAACTATTCGTCGGATTGTGACATTAGGAGCGCCGCCGCGCGATGGGGTTTAAGTTTTCAGTTCGCGTCATGTTGCCCACCGACATTATTGAACGTCGAAATTCGAACGTGAATCAAGACATCTCTCGGCTCTGAATCCCTCATTTTCCCATTTGATACACTTAGCGGGTTCGGGAATAACGGGGTGCTTCGGTGTCACGATTGTCTGTTGAAGATGTCAAGGTCGGACTGCGGTTGCTTGGCAGTCTACCGTCCTTCTTGAAAACGCCGTTGACCCTAGACGCGGCCGGGGCCCTGTTGCAAGAGCGCCTTAAACACCGCGACCGGAACTTCCTCGCCCTGGTTCACAGCGGCGTTTATGACAGGCCGAAAAGTCTCTATCGAGAGCTGTTGCACGGCGTCGGTTGCGAGTACGGTGATCTAGAGCGCCTGGTTCGGAACGAAAGTGTCGAAGGAGCCTTGCTGAACCTGTTGCACAAGGGCGTCTATCTCTCGGTGGATGAGTTTAAAGGGAGGTGTGCAATCCGCCGCGGTAGTCTCGAGCTCGCGGGTGGGCCGAAGAGGCTGCTGAATCCCGCCTCGGTGGTTCATGGTCTGTCTTCGACAAGCGGCAGCGGTGGACACCCGACTGTTGTGCCCATCGACCTAGCCTTCATCCGTGATCACGCGGTGAACACCCATCTCGGCCTCGCGGCGCACGGCGGTGCGCATTGGGCGCACGCGCACTGGGGTGTCCCTGGCGGAACCGCCGTCACCAACCCGCTGGAGTTCGCTAAGGGAGGGAACCCCCCGGTGAAATGGTTCTCGCCGGTCGATCCGATGGCTCGCGATCTCCATCCTCGTTATCGCTGGGGTACGTGCGCGTTGCGATGGGGGAGCGCTCTCGCGGGTGTTCCGCTGCCGCGTGCAGAGCATGTGCCGCTAGACCATCCCCTTGCGATCGCGCAATGGTTGGAGGATGTGTTGCGCACCGGGAGGGTGCCTCATCTGTGGACTTTCTCAAGCTCTGCAGTTCGGGTCTGTCAGGCCGCTCTAGTGGCCGGGATATCGCTCGAGGGCGCTCGGTTCACCATGGGCGGCGAACCGACCACGCCCGCCCGCCGCCGCGTGGTCGAGCAAAGCGGCGCCGGAGCGCTCCCCCGTTTCGGGTCTAATGAAACCGACATCCTAGCGTTTGCCTGCCGGGAGCCCGAGGCACCGGATCAACAACACTGGTTCCATGACCGCCACGCAGTGATCCAACCTGGTGCCATCGCTGACAAGATCGGTTTGCCACGTCGGGCGCTGGTGATCACATCGTTGCTGCCGACCGCCCCGCTGCTGTTGCTAAATGTTTCGCTGGGGGATCAGGCTGATCTGACCGAGCGGTCGTGTGGTTGTCTGTTGGAAGATCTTGGGTGGCACACCCATGTGCAGAATGTCCTAAGCTTCGAAAAGCTGACCGCCGGCGGATTCAACTTTCTAGACTGCGACGTTGTGGAAGTGCTGGAAGAGGTGTTGCCCTCAAGGTTCGGAGGTTCATCGAACGACTACCAACTTCTAGAGGAGCAAACCAGTAGGTGCGAGCCGCAGGTCCGACTGTTGGTCCATCCAAGCGTCGGGGATATCGATAGCGAAAAGCTCTTGAACACGTTCCTCCAGGCGCTTTGCGGTGGCTCGAGCGGTGCGCGGCTTATGGAGATGCAGTGGCGTCAGGCAGGAGTCGTTCGCATCTCG
>JAOTYS010000026.1 GCA_029861795.1 Gammaproteobacteria bacterium
AGTGCGAACCATTTTGTCTACTAATGATAATTCGGTCATGGTTCCAGCCTCCGTGGCGTTATTCTATTACGCTGCGCATTTAGCCGCATCTCTAAACCGATTTCCTACTTTTGTGCTAGCGGACGCTAGCGCTGAATTGACTATGGTGCTGATTCTCGCTGCTGCCAGACTCACCAGCAAATGAGAGTGTTTCGTACGTTCGAACGAACGGAAAACTTAGAATCCCTCGCTAGGAATGTGTATCGCTCTGCTGCCCGATGGCGCGATCGTGGTGAACGCGGCCTGCGGCATTGTGTTGGACGAGGCGACGCTGTTGGTTGCACTAAAATCGGGCAATTTGGTGGCCGCTGGGCTGGATGTATTCGACAATGAACCTGCATCAGCCCCGAGTCCCTCCAGCCGAGTAACGTATTTCTAATGCTCCATGTCGCCAGTGCGACACGAGAAACACCCGATGCGATTAACCTGACAACCTCAACGTCATATTTGCTGATCAGGATCCGCTCGCCTAGTAGCGAAGGCCCCGTATCGTGCTACGATACGGCCTTGACCGACTCCGGGCATGTGACCAGGAGAGGGGTATCTGGCCCGATCGGTCAGTAACTTCATACGAGTAATACTGAGAGGGTATTAATTATGAAATCTGATAACAAAGCAACGTCCGTGGACAAAACCAAAGGGCGCCGGAATTTTCTGAAGGCCGGCGCAGTCGGAACCGCTGCCGCAGTGACTGCGGTACCGTATATCGCCAACGCCCAGACTGTGCTCAAAGTCCAAGCGGCCTGGGGTGGCGGTATTTTTCTCGAGTTCGCGCAGGATTATGTGGACAAAGTGAACGCCATGTCCGGTGGTTCACTAAAAATAGATCTTTTGTCTGTTAACTCAGTGGTGAAAACCGCGGAGATGCAAACCGCCGTGCACAAAGGTGTGCTCGATGGCGCGCACTATGTACCGGCTTACTGGTACTCAAAGAGTGCCGCTGCATCGTTGTTTGGTACGGGCCCATGCTGGGGCTGGAACGCCAACCAGCTATTGGGCTGGATCAAGTATGGCGGAGGAAATGAGCTGTATTACGAATTGATGGACAACCTAAAACTCGATCTGGTCGGTTTCTTCAACAGCGCGATGCCTGCACAACCCTTGGGTTGGTTTAATGAACAGATTACGAATTCGGAACAGTTGAAAGGTCTAAAATACCGCACTGTGGGTTTAGCCGCTGATGTGTTGCAGGAAATGGGCATGTCAGTCGTGCAACTACCCGGTGGTGAAATTCAACCTGCCATGAAAAGCGGTTTGATTGATGCGGCGGAGTTCAATAACCCGACTTCGGACAAAGATTTCGGCATGCAGGATGTATCCAAACACTATCACCTGGCAAGTTTCCACCAGAGCCAGGAAGCATTTGAGATTGTTTTCAACAAGACCCTGTTTAACAAGCTAGCGCCGGAGCATCAATCCATTCTGGAAAATGCTTCAGAAGCGGCATCAACGGATTTTGCGTGGAAGGCCCAGGACCGTTATTCCAATGACTTGATCGCACTGGAGGAATTGGGAGTTAACGTCTACCGCACCCCGGATTCGGTCATGGCGGAACAGCTTGCTGCCTGGGACACAGTAGTTGCCAGGTTGTCTGAGGCCGATCCGTTCTTTGCCAAGGTGGTTGAATCGCAAAAAGCGTGGGCAAAACGCGTCGTACGTTACGAGCTATTGAACGCACCCGATTATGCGGGTGCGTATGCTCACTACTTTGGTGGGTTAGCCTAAGTTTGGTCGCACACCGGGCCGGTCGTTACCGGCCCGGTTTTTCAGGTTTGGAAAGGCCAAATTGATTTATTGAACGATAGGATCGACGGCCGTTGCAGTGGCATGTACGACGGCACAGATGAGGGGGTAATCCGGACCAGCTATTAGTGGCATACCATCGTATGGGCTTGTTTGCACTCAAACCTGCATGAATATTTGTTGCGACCGTTAAGCGATTTCTTATGAATCGATTTCTGCATTTTGTTGACAGTCTGAGCGTCTGGGTCGGCAAGGCTTTTGCATGGTGTATCGTGGTGCTGACATTTGCGACCTGCTACGAAGTTTTTGTGCGTTATGCACTCAACGCGCCGACAGTATGGGCGTTCGACATGAGCGTGCAAATGTACGGCGCATTGTTTGTAATGGGTGGCGCCTACGCATTGGCGCAGGATGCCCACGTTCGTGGCGATGTGTTGTACCGTTTGATGTCACCGCGTACGCAAGCATCTATCGATCTCACTCTTTATATCTTGTTTTTATTACCAGCCGTTTTTGCTTTGACCTGGTACGGATATGGTTTTGCCAAAGATTCCTGGTTTTACAAAGAAGTCAGTTGGAGTAGTCCCACCCGTATACAAATCTACTTTTTTAAAACATTAATACCGATTGCGGGTGTCTTAATTATGTTACAGGGCTTGGCCGAATCCATTCGTTGTGTCATGTGTATTCGTGAGGGTAGGTGGCCACCGCGTATGCATGACGTGGTAGAAACCGAGACGATGTTGATGCACGGAGCGGAGGATAAGGAAGCCCCACAATGACCGATCCGCAAATTGCGATTGTGATGCTGGTTTTGTTCATCGGCATGGTACTACTCGGCTTTCCCATTGCATTCACCTTGCTCGCCATGGGTCTTGCGTTTGGTTATTACGCCTATTACGACCCCTTGCGCATGGACACGATATTCGACAATCGTATTTTCGATCTCACCGTGCAAAACACGTTCTCGGTGATGTCCAATGACGTGCTGGTAGCTATTCCTTTGTTTTTATTCATGGGTTACATCGTGGAACGGGCGAATATCGTCAACCGTCTGTTCTTCTCGCTGCAACTGGCCGCACGGCATCTACCCGGGTCCATGGCCGTTGCCGCGTTGGCGACTTGCGCTATTTTTGCAACGGCCACCGGCATTATCGGCGCGGTGGTGACATTAATGGGTATGCTTGCCTTGCCGGCCATGCTTAAGGCGGGCTATGACAACCGTTTTTCCTGCGGTGTGATTTGTGCCGGTGGTTGTTTGGGTATCTTAATTCCGCCCAGTATTATGTTGATCGTGTATGCCGCCATTGCCGAGTTGTCGCCGTTGCGCTTGTACGCCGCGGCCATGTTTCCCGGCTTGATATTGGCGAGTATGTATATGGTTTACGTGGTTGTGCGTGCCACTCTCAATCCCAAGCTCGCGCCGAAACCACGTCAAGAAGATGTACCACCCACCGCAAAGATTGTATTTCAAGTGGTGACCTCGGTTATCCCGCTGGCGGCGCTCATTCTTTCGGTGCTTGGTTGTATTTTGTTTGGTCTCGCCACTCCGGCCGAAGCCGCTGGTGTGGGTGCGTTTGGTGGTTTGGTGTTGTCCTTGGCTTATCGTTCGCTTACCTGGGACCGGTTTAAAGAATCGGTATTTTTAACGGCGAAAACGTCGGCCATGGTGTGTTGGTTGTTTGTTGGTTCCTGGACCTTTGCATCCGTGTTTTCCTATCTCGGCGGTCATTCACTAATCGAAGAATGGATTCTTGCTCTAAGCCTCGGCACTGTGGGTTTCTTGATTTTGGCACAGGTGATTATTTTTCTGTTGGGTTGGCCATTGGAATGGACGGAAATACTGATTATCTTTGTGCCGATTTTTCTGCCCATGCTGGATACGTTTGACGTCAACCCGTATATGTTTGCGATGTTGATCGCACTGAACTTGCAAACTTCGTTTTTGACGCCACCGATGGCGATGTCGGCGTATTATCTAAAAGGTGTGGCGCCGCCGCATATTCAGTTGATGGAAATATTCCACGGTATTATGCCCTATCTCGGCATTGTCATTTTGTGCATGGTGCTGATTTATGTATACCCAAATATTGCATTATGGTTGCCGGATTATTTCTTCGGTAAGTCGCCGTCTTAGTTTTTACTTGCTGAATTACTGCTGGTAGCGAGCGTAATAAATGGCACTTCATTCTCTTAGCATCACCGATGCAGTGGCGGTGCTTGGCCGCGGCGAGGTCAGCGCGGAAGAGTTGGTGGCGGATTGCCTTAAACGTATAGAAGAATACGAACCTACCACTCACGCGTGGGCGCATCTCGATCCGGAGTTTTCTCTAAGCCAGGCGCGTTCGCGGGATGCGGCGCGCCGCCGTGGTCGACCGCTCGGCAGATTACACGGTGTACCCATTGGTATTAAAGACATCATTGATACCGCCCGTGTTCCAACCGAATGGGGTTGCAGTCTGTTTTCCGGCCGGGTACCGATGCACGATGCCTGGTTGGTGCAACGGCTGCGTGACGAAGGCGCGGTCATTATGGGCAAAACGGTGACGACGGAGATGGCAACATTTGCTCCGGGCAAAACATGTAATCCACACAACGCCGAGCACACACCCGGTGGATCGTCCAGTGGCAGCGCAGCAAGTGTTGCCGCCTATATGGTGCCGGGCGCGATCGGTAGCCAAACCAATGGTTCCGTAATCCGGCCCGCATCATTTTGCGGAGTTATCGGATTCAAACCGAGTTATGGATTGATTCCTACACAGGGTGTTCTAAAACAGTCGCCGTTTTTGGATCACGTCGGCGTGTTTGCCCGTTCTCTCGCTGATACCGCTTTACTGGCGGAAACCATTATCGGATCGCATACCGAAAATGACTCGATTGGTGCGAGTCAGCCGACGCCGCCTTTATCGCGCATCTGTAACGAAGAACCTCCAATGCCGCCGCGGTTCGCATTTGTAAGAACGGCGCGGTGGCAGCAGGCTGATAAAGCGACGCGTGAAGGCTTCGAACAAATGGTGGAAGCGATGGGCAATCGGGTCGATAAGATTGAGTTGCCGGCTTTGTTTGAATCCGTATGGGATTGGCAAAAGTTCATAAACGAAGCGGATATCGCGGCGAATTACAGCGCGCTTTGTGAGCGCGGTATGGATAAAATCAGTTCAGCGTTGCGCGGCCAAATTGAAAGTGGTCGTAGTGTCAAAGTGGTTGACTATCTATATGCGCAGGCGCAGCGGGCGGCGCTCAACGCCTATTTGGCCGAAGTATTCGATGAATATGATGCCTTGATTACGCCAGCCGCGATTGGCGAAGCGCCAAAGAGCCTGGACAACACCGGTGATCCGGTTTTTTGTACGCCGTGGACATTTTGCGGTTTGCCGGCTCTGAGTTTGCCACTATTGCAAAGTGAGCAGGGCTTGCCCGTAGGGGTTCAGTTGGTGGGACGATTTGATGATGACGGCCGGTTGTTACGCACGGCACGTTGGCTGCAGAATGAATTGTCAGAATAAATTAATTAATCGATAGTAAGGGTAATGATATGAACGAAATAGTTGCGGGTGCGATTGGTATGATTATCGTCAGTGCGTTCTTGTTAGGACTGGCGAGTTCCATTGATCACACACCGTTTTGGGGCATCGTATTGTGTGTCTTACCGATGGGTTGGTTTGCTTGGTGGCAAGAGACTATCCGTCACCGGTCTGAATATTAATTGATCAACTGGCCACACATGACAAATGGAACCTGGGGTTTCTGGCTGAGACCGAACGCCAAGTGGTCACCCATCTAGACGATTACCTCTCTCGTTTACCTGAAGATGATCAACCATCTGCCGCCATCCTGGAACAGATGCGGGTGGACGAAGATCAACACGCGACCATCGCATTGCGCGCCGGCGGCACGAAATTACCCGGTCCGGTAAAAACACTGATGAAACTGAGTTCTAAACTGATGACTCAGACCGCGTTCTGGATCTAGCCCGAAACACAGACGAACCTAAACTAGTCATTGTGATCAAGAACCTTTTGCGCGCTTTCGCTGCCAAGGAAACCGTGCCGGCGAAGAGAATGCTCGCCGATCGCGGCCGCTACAAGGAAACATGGCAGCATATGGCCACAAACCTAGATGCCGCGAAGACCGCTGTGGCGGGTCACACCGACGAGGAGGAGCTAGACCGGTCGGGTCTTTACACAGTCGATACCATCGACCGGTTCATCGGCATCAACCCTTGCGATACCTGCCTGGAAATCGGGTGCGGTGTGGGACGAGTAGGTAAGATCATGAGCCAAAGATGCGAACGCTGGATCGGCGCCGATATCTCACCCAGCATGCTGCAGTATGCGGCCCAGCGTCTCGCCGGATTAAGTAACATAGAACTGGTCGAGCTGCACAGCAATGGCCTGCCTGAGATCGCCGATTCATCTGTGGATTTGGTTTACAGCACGGTGGTGTTTATGCATCTCTATGAATGGGACCGGTATAAGTATGTAGTGGAGGCGATGCGTGTACTAAGCCCGGGTGGACGTTGTTATTTCGACAATGTCGATATCATGTCGAGTCATGGCTGGGAGGTGTTCACGAACGGATTTGCCTTCAAGCCCGATCAGCGACCCGCACACTTAAGCATGGTGTCCACCGGCGAGGAGCTACAAACCTACGTGCAAAAAGCGGGATTCAACAATGTTCATGTGCATCGTTGGGATGACGCATGGGTGGGGGTCACCGGAGAGAAACCTTAATTCCATGGCGAGCTCGTGGCTCGCCATTGTAGAGCATCTGCGGTAAACCGAATCGGCGTCAGCCTGCTGCGGCCACCTGCTGCGACGTCTGAAAATCTTCAATGGAAAGCGTGTCCGCCTTCGAGGCAATCCGCTCACCTTTGATGTAGATGCCCTCTTCCTCCATGGTCTTGCCCAATAGGCTGATGCAGGCATACACGGCCTTCATATAAGGCGTGGGGGTATCGGTGATTTCGCCAAGCTCGACCACTGCACCAATCAGTGCCTCGATCTCCATGGGCTTGCCCGCTTCCACATCTTGCAACGTGGAGGTCTTATGTTTGCCTACTTTTTCAGCTCCCGCGATGCGCTTTTCTAAAGGCACTCTGAAGGTGACGCCTAGCTTATGGGCGATGTTCTGAGCTTCCAACATCATCTCCCGTACCAAATCCCGAGTCTTGGGAAACTGACAAATGTCGACAAGAGTTGAGTGGGTTAATGCACTAATCGGGTTGAAACAAAGATTACCCCAAAGCTTCAACCATAACTCTGAACGAAAATCCTCAAGAATAGGCGACTTAAATCCCGCACGTATCAATAGGTCAGAGATCTTCTTGACGCGCTCGCTTTGCGATCCATCGAGCTCACCCACAGGGAATCGAGTACCTTCGATATGACGGATGACCCCTGGCTCTGCGATCTCGGCCGCAGGGTAGGCAATACAGCCAACAATGCTATCGGCATCAATGTTGTCGCCGATCACACCATCTGGATCCACCGATGTCAGCCTGCGGCCTTGGTACGGCCCACCGTGTTTATGGAAATACCACCAAGGAATACCATTCTGGGTGGTCAGCACCACCGTATTGGGACCACAGAGTGAGCGAACATCGGCGGCGATTGGAGCGATCTGGTGTGCCTTCAGACCTAGTATTACCAGGTCCTGCGGACCGACCCCATGCATATCGTCGGTAGCCTTGACCTGACGGGCCACAAATTCTTGGCCGTCCGACATGATGAGCTTTAATCCTTGGTCACGGATCGCGGCCAAATGTGGACCCCGCGCGATCAAAGTCACGTCTTCGCCAACTAAACTGAGCCTAACCCCCAATAGGCCCCCGATGGAGCCTGCCCCCACGACGCATATCTTCATATTTCCCTCCCCCTAGAGCCCCGCATTATCTCTTAAAGACCTGGTGATGGATACATCATTTTAGTGGCGGTTTGTAATATTTCGCCAAGCATTTATATCAATACTGAGTATTACCCGTTGTAATGATAGGGCTCGCTCGGGTAGCCTGTCCCAGCTCGCCCAGATTGACTAATTGCGTACCTAAAGCGCACAGACACGGGCAGCTATCAACAAAGATCGCAGTCAAAGTTGCTATAACGTGCTTCGGCCGAAAATGTTATCCAGAGACTCGCAGCGACGCGGGATTTTCTCATTAAGCCAAGACGCATACTTCCACAGGATTAGATCATTCGGCATACCCCGCATGCCTCAGGATGACGGATCCGTAGCAGCGACATCCTGGCATGACAGGGAGAGCATCGAAGCGCAATCGCTTAGACTTTTTGCCCTGCCAAATACAACCAGGTCTCAATCACTGAATCAGGATTGAGGGACACACTATCGATTCCTTCGTCCATTAGCCAGCGAGCAAAATCAGGATGATCCGAAGGACCTTGTCCACAAATGCCGACGTACTTGCCGGCGTTGCGGCAAGCCTGAATCGCCTGGTGCAAAAGCACTTTCACCGCGGCGTCGCGCTCATCAAATAGATGTGCTATGACCTCCGAGTCCCGGTCGAGTCCTAGAGTCAATTGCGTCAAATCGTTGGATCCAATGGAAAATCCGTCGAAGCGCTCGAGAAACTGTTCGGCCAATAGCGCATTAGATGGGACCTCACACATCATAATAATATGTAAGCCGTTCTGACCGCGCTGCAGTCCATTGGCGGCAAGCAGTGCGATGACTTGATCGGCCTCACCCAAGGTGCGCACGAACGGCACCATAATCCAAACATTGGTCAGTCCCATTTCATCGCGTACGAACTTGAGAGCACGACACTCAAGCTCGAAGCAATCACGAAATGACTCGTCGAGGTAACGTGACGCGCCGCGAAACCCGAGCATTGGGTTTTGTTCCTCTGGCTCATACTGTTCTCCACCGATCATGTTCTCATACTCATTGGACTTAAAGTCCGACAGCCTCACGATCACAGGCTTTGGTGAGAACGCCGCCGCCAAGGTCGCGATGCCCTCACTAAGCTTGTCAACATAGAAATTAACTGGATCTGAATACCCGGCTATGCGAGCGTCGATCAGCGCTCGCGTGTTAGCCGGGGTCTCTTCGTAGTTAAGTAGCGCCTTAGGGTGGATGCCTATGGTATTACTGATGATGAACTCTAGCCTGGCCAAACCAATGCCCGTGTTGGGGATCCGTTGCAAGGCAAATGCTCGCTCTGGGTTCGCCACGTTCATACTTATCTTAAAAGGCAGCTTAGGCATGGATTCCAAATTGATCTGACGCACTTCGTAATCCAAGTTTCCGTCGTAGATGTAGCCGGTATCTCCCTGTGCACAGGACACGGTTACACTTTGTCCGTCAGCCAAACGTTTGGTGGCATCGCCGCAACCGACTACTGCAGGTAGACCTAACTCCCGCGCGATGATTGCGGCGTGACAGGTGCGTCCCCCCCTATTGGTGACTATGGCGGCCGCACGTTTCATCACCGGTTCCCAATCGGGATCGGTCATCTCCGTGACCAAAACGTCTCCATCCTTAACCGAGGAGAGCTCTTTGGCACTCGGGACAACACGGACATTCCCGGCAGCGATGCGGTGACCCACACTACGACCGGTAGCCAACACCTCACTGCGTTGGTTGAGTTGATAGCGTTCCAGCACACGGCGATCTCCCAGACTCTGTACGGTTTCCGGACGTGCCTGCAGAATGTATAGCTTGCCGTCCACGCCATCCTTGGCCCACTCGATGTCCATCGCCCGGCCGTAATGGTTCTCAATCAGTACAGCCAACCGTGCCAGTTGGTGAACGTCTTTATCACTCAAGGCGAAGCTGGCCTGATCCTGTGGCGACACCTCTACGGTTTGCACGGCATGACCATGACGTTGATCATCGTTATAAATCATTTTGATCGCCTTACCACCGAGGGTGCGCCGTACTATGGCAGGCAGACCCTGCGTCAAAGTCGGTTTGTAAACATAATACTCATCGGGGTTCACCGAACCTTGGACCACACACTCACCCAACCCATAGGATGCGTTAATAAACACCACATCAGCAAAACCCGACTCGGTATCGATGGTGAACATCACACCGCTCGCACCAAGGTCGCTGCGCACCATGTGTTGGATGCCGGCGGACAATGCCACGGCGGCGTGATCGAAATCATGATGAACGCGATAGGCTATGGCCCGGTCATTAAACAACGACGCAAACACATGCTTGATGGCGATAAGCACGTTGTCCATGCCGCGCACATTTAGAAAGGTTTCCTGCTGACCGGCAAATGATGCTTGTGGTAGATCTTCCGCGGTGGCCGAGGATCGAACGGCAACAGCAGGGTGATTACTAGAACTGTCTATGAGCTCATCAAAGGTCTCAGAGATGGCTTGTTCCAGCCGCACGGGGAACGGAGTGTCTATGATCCAGCTTCGGATCTGCTCGCCAGTTTTTGCGAGCAAAGACACATCGTTTACATCAAGCTGCGCCAACGCCGCGTCAACGCGCCGATCCAGGCCATCGGCCCGCACAAACTCCCGATAGGCATCAGCGGTGGTAGCGAAACCCGCGGGGACAGATACCCCAGCCGCGGATAGATTTCGAATCATCTCGCCCAGCGATGCGTTCTTACCCCCAACGCGGGCGATATCGTCCATGCCAAGGGAATCGAAACTAAGGATATAGTCTTTCACCGCCAATCCTGCTTTGAATGATCAAAACTGGAAGCACTGCAAGATGACGTTGCCAAACGCCCCGCAACCAGTTCACACTGATGCCTCCGGGTTATCTGGTGGATCGTATCACACTGGAATTGAACGCCGCTGTGTCCACGATTAGTTTTTATGTTTTGGCCTCAATTTACCAATCGGATCCCTCATGACACTGCTTAGGAGTCTGCTTTTTGTTCCCGGTAATCAGCCCAAGATGCTGGAAAAGGCACTGGGATTTGCTCCTGATGCCGTGGTGCCTGACATGGAGGATTCCGTGCCGCCTCAGGAGAAGATTAACGCACGTAAAGTCATTGCTGAACACTTGCCTAGACTGAGCGAGGGCGGCCGCGTGGTGATTCCAAGAATCAACGCGTTGGACACCGGATTGGTGCAAGACGACCTGCGCGCAGTGATCTCACAGCACATCTTTGGCGTATCAATAGGAAAAATCCAGGGAGTGGACGATCTTGTTCACGTCTCTCAGATCATTGAAAAATTGGAGCAAGAAGCGAGCCTTACCCCCGGTGTGATCAAATTGATTCCATGGCTAGAAACCGCACCGTCCATCATCAACGCCTATGAGATCTGCAAGTCATCTGATCGTATTGTTGCAGTCGCCTTTGGTGCCGAAGACTTTGCCCAAGATATGGGTATCGAACGTAGTGAAGATGAAGCCGAAAGCCTTTATGTCCGTCAAAAAATCTGCGTAGCGGCCAGGGCTGCAGACTTGCTGGCCTTAGACACGCCGTATTTCAAATTCAAGGACGACGATGGCTTGAGATCCAACTCACTCGCCGCTAGAGCGCTGGGATTCAAGGGCAAGTTTGCCATTCACCCTGGACAGATCGAAGTTATCAACAGAGCGTTCTCACCGAGCGAGGAAGAAATCGAGCATGCACAAAGGGTGGTCGATGCCTACGAGCAAGCCGAGCGCATGGGCCGCGGATCCACCTCTCTGGACGGAATGGTCATAGATGTACCCGTGGTGAAGCGTGCGCGTGCCACATTGGAGTTCGTCAAAGCCGATTCCAGCGACCAATAATACTGTCGATGCAGTCCATTGCATCTTCATCCGCGACCAACGTCCAGCAGAAAAGTCAAAATAATCTATAAGTTAATGTAACGAGCGCACAACACGAACTGTGGAACGTAGACTAGTCCCTATCCTTGCTGCTCACTTGGTCGGCTAGACTCGTCACATGGGCGAAGACGAGGTTGGGACGCTCGAGCGCTTGAAGGCGTATCGCGCAGCGATTTTCAATCCCCTCATCACCGAATCGTGGGCGAATCGTGAAGCTCATGGTAGCCGATGATCTGAGGAGGGAATGGATATCCGCGATAGCTGACTGTTTCGCCACTCATCGGTTCACACTGCCGATTCCGAGCTTAAACTGACAGTGCCATTTTGGCACACTACGCGGTCCGGTGTCACTCTAGTCTTCAGGAGGTCATGAAAGAATGTTCCACGAAATCCCAAAGCCGATGATTGACGTGATGCGCGAGCTCGAGGCGCAAGATCGCAAAGACCACACGATTTCAAAGCAGGTTCCGCCCGACGTCGGGCGCTTGCTGGCAATCCTGGCTGCTTCAGCGGGAACTGGAACCTGGCTCGAGTTGGGAACGAGTTGTGGCTACTCGGCCATGTGGTTGTCTCTCGCCTGTCGACTTCGGGGCACACGACTCATCACCGTCGATGCCGACCCACAAAAGGTTAGGATCGCCACGCAGAATTTGGAGCGAGCTCAGGTCCAAGACCTCGTGGAAGTTGTGGAGGGTGACAGTATCGAGCAGCTCGACCATTATGATTCCCTCGACTTCTGCTTCATTGACGCCGGGGGCGGTAAGGGTACGTACGATATTGTCGTGCCTAAGATGAAACCGGGTGGCCTCTTTATCTACGATCACACCAAGGCTCGAGGCGCCGAGATTATCGCGGCGGCCTCGGCAGATCACCGCGTAGATGCAGTGCTCGTACCCATCGCGAGCGACGATGCGCGTACCGAGCTGATATGCAGGCGCTGCCCCTGAGCCTCTACCTGGGCTTAGTCATAAATCTGGCGGCCAGGCGAGTTCGACTGCGATCCGGCGAGAGTCCTAAACGACAGCGGCGCTGAGCCCTTCCGTCCGCCCCTGGTTGGATCGGCGTCTATATGATCGGCGTCTATATTAAGGAGAACCCACATTCGAATTGGAGGATGGCCGGCACCTCGTAAAGGATTCTGCGGAGGATGAGGTCTTGACGAGGCACAGGCAACGTAAAATGATTCTTCGACCTGTAGGAGGCCGGACATGCTCGAAGGCAAGGTAGCGGTTGTATCAGGCGCCGGTCCGAACATCGGTCGCGAGATAGCGGGAACGCTGGCAAGCAGCGGCGCGAACGTCGTCTGTCTCGACGTACGCGGTGAGACGGCCGAGGCGACCGCCCGCGAGGTCGTCGACCGAGGCCACGACGCGATCGCTGTGGAGGGGGACATCACCCGCCCAGAGGACATGGACAATCTGGTAGCACAGGCGCTCTCTGCGTACGGCCACATCGACATTCTGGTGAACAACGCGGCCATCACCAATTCGGCAGGGCTGCTCGACGAGAGCCTGGAGACGTTCAGGAGAGTCGTGGACGTCATCCTGACGGGGACGTTCAACTGTACACAGCACATGGCAAAACAGATGGTCCGGCAAGGCAGCGGCGGCGCAATCGTGAACATTGCATCGACATCCGGGCACCGGGGTAAGTCCGGCGCTATCGCGTACCAATCAGCCAAGGCCGCGATCCTCAACTTCACGCGGGCTTGCGCAGTCGAGCTCGCGCCCCACAACATCCGCGTCAACTCGGTGACCCCTTTTCAGACCGGTATGCCCGTGGGCAGGAAGCCGATGCGCGACGACGGCCAACCCCCTAAGAGCGTGCCACGGGGACGATGGGGCAAGCCCAAGGACCAAGCACAAGCCGTGCTGTTCCTCGTCTCCGACAACGCGGACTTCATCACTGGGGTAGACCTGCCGGTGGACGGCGGCAACCTCGCGATGAGGATCTCGGACTAGGGGCCGGCTATGACGCCGCAGAGCTCCATCATCTGTGACAAAGCCCGGTGAATGCCGGTAGGATTAGACAAACGAGAGTAGTCTGATGACTATGAATCAAATTCCACTGACCTGGCAGTCTCCACGTTCGATCTCGGATATGGGAGGGGCGATTGACTACATTTCCGCGCGCAAGGACGAAATCCAAAAAGCTCTCGAAAATCATTCTGCGGTCCTGTTCCGAGGTTTTCCGCTCCATGGTCCAGCCGAGTTTGGTCGAATAATTACCGCAACAGGAGTCGAGCTGTTGGACTATCACGGCATAGGTGGTGGTGGCGTACGGAACAGCGACTGGCCGAGCGTCTATACCACGATAGACGATATCGCGCCGCAGGCCAGGCAGTCGCCTCACCATGAGCGAGCTAGAAATTCCGATATCACGAAGATTCCCTCAAAGTTGGCTTTTTACTGCGAAGTGCCATCAGCGTCTGGCGGAGAGACAGCGCTCTGTTTGTCGTCATCCATCGCGGACCGCTTGAAGGCCCGACATCCGCGGCTATTCGCCAAGTTGTCTGAGAATCGTCTGAGATACTGTAAGACGTCTTTTGACAAGCGCTACTCGCCGATCGGAATCTGCCCGGTGTGTCACCAGAGTCACATCTCCTGGCAAGAAGCGTTCGGTACGGAGTCTAAAGAAGAAGTGCTGAGCCATGCGCGCAGCCACGGTATCTCGTTAGAGTTCTACGACGATGACTTGGTCCGTAAGGGGGAGCTGACGGTGCACAAGGCCATCTCATCCCCGACCGGGCTTGGAGGCCGCCTGATCTGCTGGACCCACAAGATGAACGAGAGGCCTTGTAGCGAGTGGATTGAGTACGAAGATGGCACAATTATGCACTTCCACGAACAAGAGTGCGTGAGGCGCATTGCTATTGAGGATGAGGTTCGCGTGCAGTGGCGCGCTGGGGATTTCATGCTGATCGATAACTTCAGCGCTCAGCATTCAAAGTGTCCCCATCGTGGAGATCGAAGGGTGTATTTGACGATGGGCATGTAACGTGGCGGTGTCGGCTTTATCACAAATCTGCCGGGAGGCGAGTTCGACTGCGATCCGCGGAAGAATCTACGCGGCAGCGCGCCCGGCTTTGTGCCCGATGCCACAACGCTCTTTGTCGAGGGTCTCGATGATCGGCAGCGTGGCAACGATGTCGTCGAGTGTATTGTCCAATTGAGGCGCCAGTCTTGGCCGTGTGGCGGGTCCATCCCGCCTGTTGGATCATCGATCGCACGGTAGACGATGCTTAACACCCGGCTCATCACTTCGGGCCGACTCGCGAACAGAAATCGCAGCTGGACGGAATGGTCATAGACGTACCCGTGGTGAAGCGTGCCACATTGGAGTTCGTCAAAGTCGATTCAGCGACCAATAATACTTGATGCGACCGATTGCGCCTTCAACCGCAACCAAAGCCCAGCAGAAAAGTCAAAATAATTCATAAGTTAATGTAACGAGCGGACAACACGCACTGTGGAACGTAGACTTGTCGCTATCCTTGCTGCTGACGTCGTCGGCTACACGCGTTACATGGGCGAAGAAGAGGTTGGGACGCTCGAGCGACTGAAGGCGCATCGCGCAACGATTTTCAATCCCCTCATCACCGAACATTGTGGGCGAATTGTCAAGCTCATGGGTGACGGCATGCTGGTGGAATTTGGCAGCGTGATCGATGCGGTTTGCTTTGCCACCGAGCTACAGCGTGGTGTTACCGAAGGCAACGCCGATGTGCTATAGCTAGTGGACCATCACTGTGATGATGTCACAAAATCTGAGCAGATGCTGTGTAACGCCGCCGAACAGGAGTTGACGCGCTCGGGCGTGACTGAACCCGCCCACCACGAGAAACTCGACACCGCCTTCGGAACAAATCCTAAGTATTGAGTCACCCACTGAATTTCCTTTGCCATCGAGATATTGGACCTGCGCGTGAACGCCGTGTAGTGCGAGATAATTCGACAAGCGTTCTGCGCCGTCTTTGCGCTTTTTCGATACGATCACTGTGACAGTGCTCATCTGTTCGAGCCACGGCATGGTCATGGCCAGAGCGCGGGACGCTTCGACACTCTCGTTCCATCCGATCGCCGCATGTTCCACGCGTTTTGCTTTCCATTTTGGCGGCACAATCAGAACCGGTCGTCCGGACCCCAGCATGACCGCCTCAACATTTTCTCCGATCGGCGACCGACGCACCGCCCCTTTTCGCATCTTAGGCCGCGCCGTTGCTATAACATCTGCTAACCGTCCACAGCGAACCAGCACTTCACTGGTACGGCCAAATTCTTCATGCCAGGTAGCGGTGACGCCTGATTGAGCGGCCGGACTGTCGCGGATCTCCAAATTATTGCGCTCACAAAAATTCTCAAACTTCTGACGTACCGCCGCTGCCTCTTCCCGCTCATACTTTTCGACTTCCCTGGCAACCGTCTCTCTGAGCTTGCCTGGGATGCGGTCAAACATGAATGGTGCCGCATCTTCGGGCCGCTGCATCACATGCAATGCATCAATATGCGCGCCGAACCGTTTTGCCACCACCAGCGCGGTATCGAGCACATCATAGCTTGCGTTACTGCCATCCAGAGGAACCAGAATTTTCTTGATAGACACGTTTCTTTAAGCCATGACGTACGATTTCTGAGGAGATTTTTTGCAAATAGGCTTCAGCAGATCAAATTGCTCGCGTCCCCTTATCGCCGTCACCCTATTGCTGATCGATTCGTTGGGTCGTAAGTGGACCATGCCGGATCGGATGCGCAGATTGAAAAACAGTTTCTAGGTCCCCAATCTATCCCCGACCGATAAACCTGCCTGCGATGCAAACTCCACCGCGGATACCTTACCTCCGTCCGCTGGCCGAACTCGCTGCACCAGTATCTGACCGCCTTGGGCGGCAACGGCGAACCCGTCGTCACCGACTGCGGCAATCGTGCCCGGCGGCCCTGCGATGGCATCGCCTTTCACGCAATCGAATATCTTCAACTCCGCACCGTTGGATTTGGTCCACGCACCGGGCTGCGGATTGGTGCCGCGAATCAAGTTGTAAACTTCGTCGACCGGTTTGGACCAGTGGATTTCGGCTTCCGCCTTGCGGCACCAGCTCTCGTAGGTTCCGGCAATCGGGTCCTGAGGGACTTTGGGCGCGTTGCCGTCGCGCACCAGGTCAACTGCCTCCAACATCGCATCCACACCCATGGGAAACAGATGATTGAAATACAGACTGCCCAGCGTATCGTCCGGCGCAATGTCAACTTCCTTTTGCAACAATACCGGGCCCGTATCTAAGCCGTTGTCCGGCCAGAAGATACTGAGGCCAGTTTTTTTCTCGCCGAAGATGATCGGCCAATTGATCGAACTCGGCCCTTTGTGCATCGGTAGCAAAGAAGGATGATATTGGATCGACCCTTTGCGCGGAGCCGCCAGCGCTTCTTCCGGGACAAACAATGTGACATAGGCCATTACGCAAAGGTCTGAATCATGGGAGCGCATCTGCTCCCATACCTGCGGTTCTTTGTAGGAACTGGGTTGATATACCGGCAACCCCTTTTCCTGCGCGAACTCCGTCAGTGGATCGATTCGGCTTCCTTTGTCAGGCGCACAATATACTGCGACAACTTCGTCGTTGCCGCGCTCAAGCAGAGCTTCCAGCACTGTCTTACCAAAGGCTTGCTGTCCGTGGACGATTAACTTCACTTATCGAATTCCTCCGTCTCGTCTGTTCTTACAGCTAACACCTTAGGGCGTCTACACAGCGCCTGCTTGCTTGGCTGCTTCAATTTCCGCTTCGCTATAGCCCAACACGTCACGTAAGATTTCATCGGTGTGTTCACCCAACAAAGGCGAACGTTCTACCTCGACGGGCGAATCCGATAGCTTAATTGGATTACCTACCGTCAGATACTTGCCACGGGTTGGATGATCGACTTCAACTATAGTGCCAGTCTCGCGTAATGAGAGTTCCTCAGCCAAATCCTTCATGGATAAAATCGGACCGCAAGGAACATTCAACGGATTAAGGATTTCCATGACCTCAAACTTAGTTTTGGTCATGGTCCATTTCTCGATCTCATCGAATACTTCGTCGAGTTTTGGCAACCGCGCTTCAGGCGTCGCCCACTCCGGGTCTTCCAACCAATCCTCGTGACCAATGACTTTGGCCAATGCAGGGAAGGCCGCAGCTTGGGTAATCACATAGACATATGAATCCGAATCCTCTTCCCAACCTTTGCACTTGACAATCCAACCTGGTTGGCCGCCTCCCGAGGCGTTTCCACCGCGGGGTACAGCTTTGCCAAATTTTCCATTGGGGTACTGTGGATATTCCTTCAACGGTCCATGCGCCAACCGTTGCTGATCGCGCAACTTAACCCTACATAAGTTGAGCACACCATCCTGCATAGCGCAGCTAACACGTTGGCCTCGTCCGGTTCTTTCGCGTTGATAAAGAGCCGTCACGATACCTAACGCCATGTTCAAGCCAGTGCCGGTATCGCCAATTTGCGCACCGGTCACAGTGGGGGGACCATCGTCAAAGCCGGTGGTACTGGCTGCACCGCCCGTACATTGAGCAACGTTTTCATAGACTTTACAATCTTCGTACGGCCCTGGACCAAAACCCTTGACGGATGCATAGATGATGCGGGGATTGATTTCCTGGATTCGTTGCCAGCTAAAACCCATGCGGTCAAGGGCCCCCGGCGCGAAGTTCTCGGCAATAACGTCACAGGTCTCGATAAGCCTGGCAAAAATTTCCTTTCCCTTTGCATGCTTGGTGTTCAGCGTCACACTGCGCTTATTGTGGTTAAGCATGGTGAAGTACAAACTGTCGACATCCGGAATATCTCGCAATTGACCGCGCGTTGCGTCGCCCACACCCGGCCGTTCGACCTTGATCACATCGGCACCAAACCAAGCCAACACCTGTGTACAGGTGGGACCGGACTGAACATGCGTCATATCCAGAATACGGACACCTTCGAGCGCTTTCATACTGTTCCTCGGCAAGCAAATTGAGGTTGTTATTTACACGTCTTTACTTATACATGGTCTGCGCTTTGGTGCCAGGCGCGTATTCTGAGGGGTCAACCCAAATGTTAACCACCGCAGACTTACCCGAGGTATTCACGGCTTCGCGCGCACGTTGCAGGGCAGGCGCAATTTCACTGTGCTCTCGCACTTCCTCGCCGTATCCGCCGAGCATTTCGGCAAATTTCGAAAACGGCACATCACCCAACAAATTGCCGATATCACCACGCTCTTGCCCGTACTTTGTTATCTGTCCGTAACGAATCTGGTTCATTGCAGAGTTGTTGCCGATCACCGCAAGATATGGCGCGCCAAAACGATTCGCGGTTTCCATGTCAAACGCAGTCATACCGAAGGAACCATCGCCGTAGTAACAAAGCACTTCTTTGTTGGGATGGGCGATCTTTGCCGCCATCGCGAAACCGGTACCTACCCCGAGCGATCCAAGCGCACCCGGGTCCATCCAGTGACCTGGGGAGCGCGGTTGCACCGCCTGGGCGCTAATGGTGACGACATCACCGCCATCGCCAATGTAAATCGTGTCGTCAGTCAAGAATTCATTCAATTCCCATGCGACGCGATAGGGGTGAATCGGACTGGCATCGGAGTTAAACAGGGGCATCAGTTTTTTGGTTTTCTCCACTTCCATGGCACGTAGTTCATCGAGCCATCCTTCACGGCCTTTGGCGCCAGTATCGCCACGGCCCGTCGCCGCATCGTGCACGGCTTTGAGTATCGCACCAGGGTCACCCACCAACCCCAGCGACACGTCGCGGTTCTTGCCAACGGTCCGGTAATCCATATCGATCTGCACCACGGCGGCATCGGCCCGCAAACGTTTACCATAACCCATGCGAAAATCGAATGGCGTGCCAACAATAACAATCACATCGGCCTTGTTGAACGCATCCCGTCGTGTGCGGTTAAAGTGATGCGGATCGTCCGGCGGCAGCAGACCACGACCGGCACCGTTAAAGTAAGCCGGAATATTCAATCCGCGCACCAAATCGATGGCTTCCTGGTGACCGCGGCAAGTCCAAACCTGGGTACCAAGTAGAATCGCCGGGCGTTCAGATTTCACCAACAGATCCGCGAGTTTTTCGGTGTCGTCTGGATCGCCGATGGATTTCGTTGACGCGCGGTAATGACCGGACTGTGGAATGATCGCCTTGTCCGCGTCGATTTCGCGATCGAGCACATCCCGCGGAATTTCCAGATAGCTCGGTCCAGGGGCGCCCGAAAAACATTCCCGCGCTGCCATTGAGATCATATCGGCGACACGCTCGGTCGAACGCACTCCGGCCGAGAATTTGGTGATGGGTGCCATCATGTCGACGTGGGGCAAGTCCTGTAGCGAACCCATCTTGTGTTGGGTCAGTGCTCCCTGCCCACCGATATGTAACACCGGACTTTCCGAACGAAACGCCGTCGCGATGCCGGTCATGGCATTGGTGCAACCAGGACCCGCCGTGGTGACGACGCAGCCGAGCCTACCGGTTTGACGCGCATAACCATCGGCCGCATGAGCAGCCACCTGTTCATGACGAACATCGATAATGCGAATGCCCTCGTCAATACAACCATCGTAAATATCGATGATATGTCCGCCACACAAGGTAAAGATGGTATCGACGCCTTCGTTCTTCAAAGCCTTGGCGACCAGATGACCACCAGAAATAACATCTTCCGAGCGGCTTTTTTGCGCCAGCGTATCCGAGGCCGTATCAGAAGCGTTAATGTCCTTTGCTAAGGTTGACATGTTCTACTACCTCCTGAAGCTAATCTAACCTTTAAACAACTAATCCAGATCACCAGCACCTAATCCAGGTAATCGGCGTACTGTGCCACGTGTTTCGCTAAGTCCAGACTGTGATCGCGCACCGAACGCTCCGCTTCGTCCCGGTCTCTTCTTTCCAGTGATTCAATAATGTGCATGTGGTCAATGATCGAGCGTGCGGCGCGGTCCCGCTCTCCTATTGAGCGCGTGCGAATTGCGCGCATATGTAGAAACAGGTTATCGGTTATCTCCTTAATCAGCGTACAGCCGCACAACGATATCAGCGCCTGGTGGAACTGGATATTCGTGTCTGAATACTCGTCTATATGCGCCTGAATCTGTCCGTCATCAGTGAATGTGGCAAACATTTCACGGAGTTTCGAAATATTCTTGTCTGAAGCACGTTCCGTAATCATTCTGGCTGCCATACTTTCTAGCGCAGCCCACACATGAATCATTTCAAGGATTTCGCGTTTGCTCTTGCGCACCACAAACGCGCCGCGCCGGGGGACCATCTTTACGAAACCTTCCTGCTCCAGCCGGGCCAATGCCTCGCGCACCGGAGTACGGCTTACCCCTAATTTCTCGGCGAGCTGGCGTTCATCCAGCTTAGGCGGTGTCGGCTCGGAGTAGATATCCATAGCCGCGATGGCGTCTTTTAACGCGTCGTAGACCTTATCCTTGAGGACCAGATTGACATCGATTGGTTGCAGGGGAATGGCCGGATCACCCATGCGCTAACTTCCTCCTGAGGAGTTCTTGTATACAGTATACCAGAGTAATCTGTCTATGTTCAACAACATGGATACTCGGGTCAGTCTGCTGACGCGCTCTCTTTTGCCTTGTTTTGCTTGAGCATTTTTAGCAGCGGCAAAACGAACAACAGCACCGCGAGGCCCAAAATCGTGGCCGACAGCGGTCGCTCAAAAAACACCATGACGTCTCCTTGTTCGCCGATCAAAGTTTGGCGCAACGACCGCTCAGCCAAGGGACCAAGCACGATGGCCAGCACCGCTGGCGCAACCGGGTAGTTCAGCTTGCGCAGCAGATAGAACACAACACCGAATATCACGATCAACCAGACATCATGCATGTCTTGCGTCGGTGCAAATCCGCCGACCAGGCATAATATGAAAATAATTGGGGCGAGAATCGTAAACGGCAACCTCAGCACCGATACAAACAAGGGGATGAACGCAATGTTGATGATAACGGTGAAAAAATTTGCGATATAAAGGCTGCCGATCAGCCCCCAGACAAATTCAGGGTGGTTGACAAACAACAACGGTCCAGGTCTGAGTCCCCAGATGATCATGCCACCCAGCAAGATTGCAGTCGTTGGCGAACCCGGTATCCCAAGCGTAATCATAGGCAACATTGAACCGGTACTGGCCGCGTTGTTGGCCGTTTCAGGCGCGACTACCCCAGCCATGTTGCCTTTACCGAAACTGTCTGGATCCTTGGACATGGTTTTGGCCACACCATAGGCCATAAGCGACGCGGGGGTGGCGCCGGCGGCCGGCAGAATTCCAACAAAATAACCCAAAATAGACGAAGAGATAATCGTCACAGTCGTCTTTTTGAGCTTGACGAAAGCTTCGACTATGCGCTTGGCAGTGAACGACGCTTGCGAAACCCTTACGTCACCCTTGCTGGTTTCTA
>JAOTYS010000297.1 GCA_029861795.1 Gammaproteobacteria bacterium
CGCATTGGGCGTGCGTATTTAGGTCTAGTGTTCTCCTTAGGCGAAACGCGACGGAGAATCCCGACTAAACTTGCTCCAATATCGGATATTCTGACGAAGGAGAAGTTGAAATGGATTGGTTAGTGGTACTAGCGCTCACGCTGGCGTTTCTCGTCGCAATCTCGCGGATCCGCACAACGTTTCAGAGATGGACCGTAGCGGTTGTGGTCGCGCTGGCGATATGCGGCTTGGTGGGGTTGTTGTCGGGCGGTGTGACGCTATTGGTAGGCGTCGTATTTCTTGCCATTGCGGTGCCGTTAATCGTTCCTGAGTTGCGACAGAAGTTTGTCAGCAAGCCCATGTTGGGGCGGGTGCGCAAGATATTGCCGCCGATGTCAGAGACCGAACGCCAGGCAATCAACGCTGGCACAGTATGGTGGGAGGCAGACCTGTTCGGAGGTGATCCGGACTGGAATAAGTTGCTGACCATTCCCGCTCCTAGGCTTAGCGAACAAGAGCAGGCCTTCCTGGACGGTCCGTGCGAGAGATTGTGTGAGATGTTGGATGACTGGCAGATCAACTATGAACTCAACGACCTTCCGCCAGACGTATGGAAATTCATAAAAAGCGAAGGCTTCTTCGGGCTTCACATTCCGAAAAAATATGGTGGCCACGAATTCTCGGCGCTGGCGAGCTCCACCATCGTGATGAAGATCGCGAGCCGCAGTCCCGCGACCGGCGCGACGGTAATGGTGCCTAATTCTTTAGGTCCAGCAGAATTGTTATTGCATTACGGAACAGCAGAACAAAAAGACTATTACTTACCTCGTTTGGCCGTAGCAGAGGAGGTGCCATGTTTCGCTCTGACGGGACCTTATGCTGGCTCTGATGCAGGCGCGATCCCTGATTTTGGTGTCGTCTGTAAACGCACAATCAAGGGCAAAGAAGTGGTTGGTTTTCGCACCACATGGGACAAGCGCTACATCACTCTAGGGCCCATTGCTACCGTCATGGGACTCGCGTTCCGCGCGCTTGACCCGGACCATCTACTGGGCGATGTTGAAGATCTGGGCATTACCTGTGCGCTAGTGCCCACCAACACCAAGGGCATCAAGATCGGTAATCGCCATGACCCGTTAGGGACCTCGTTCCAGAACGGGCCGAATAGCGGCAAGGACGTGTTCATTCCGATCGACTGGGTGATCGGCGGCGAGGCCGGCATCGGCAAGGGCTGGCGTATGCTTGTAGAGTCTCTTGCCGCGGGCCGCGGAATCTCATTGCCTGCCTCTGGCGTAAGCGCCGGCAAAGTCGCGGCTCGTATGACAGGTGCCTATGCCCGCATACGCAAACAATTCGGTATCGCCATCGGTCGGTTTGAAGGCGTGGAAGAGGCGTTGGCGAGAATCGGCGGGCTCACATACGTGATGGATGCTGCGCGGCTGCTGACGCTGTCGGCCCTGGATGCCGGAGAAAAGCCCTCAGTGGTGTCGGCTATTGTGAAATATCACCTCACAGAGGGCGCGCGCCAGGTGATGAATGACGCCATGGACGTGCACGGCGGTCGCGGCATCTGTATGGGGCCAAGCAACTATCTCGCCCTGGGCCACAAACAGATTCCGGTGGGCATCACGGTGGAAGGGGCGAACATTCTCACCCGTAGCATGATTATCTTTGGGCAGGGGGCGATGCGTTGTCATCCATATCTGCTGCGTGAAGTGGAAGCAGCAGGAAATTCCTCCCCGGACATAGCGTTACAGGAGTTCGATGAGGCCTTGTACAGCCATCTTGGGTATACCATGTCAAATCTGGCTCGCTCTATTGTCTACGGCTTAAGTGCCGGCCGGCTGGCGCCCAGCGCGTTATCAGCGGGCGCTACAGATCCATACTACCGCCATGTTACAAGGTTTAGCGCAAGCTTCGCGTTCGTCGCTGATGTGACATTACTGATGTTGGGCGGGGCATTGAAGCGAAAAGAGAAATTGTCCGGGCGCTTCGCTGATGCTCTGAGTTACCTATATATGTCCACTGCCGTGCTTAAGCGGTTTGAAGATACCGGCCGACCGCTGGAAGACTTGCCCTTGGTGGAGTGGGGATGCCAACACTGTTTATTCCAGACTCAACATGCTCTCGATCATGTTTTGCGCAATTTTCCGTCACGGATCGTGGGGACGTTGTTGAGATTGGTGGTATTTCCTCTCGGGCGCCGGCTGCGTATGCCGGACGATGAGCTTGGTCACCGCGTAGCTGTATTGCTGATGGAGCCTTCCGCCACGCGGGACCGTTTGACCGAGGGCATGTATATATCCGACGATCCTAAAGACGTGACCGGTCGTATCGACTACGCACTGCCAAAAGTCATTGCGGCCGGGCCTATCTATCGTCGTCTAAGAAAGGAGCGCATAGAGCAGCCTCCTGGGGTGGAGTTCAATGCGTGGCTTGAAGAACTGCTAGCCAAAGGTCAGATTGAACAGACAGAAATACCCGTACTCCAACAAGCACACGAAGCAAGCTATGCGGCAATCATGGTCGACGATTTTGAGTCACTCGGTGCGAGAGGCGCCTCTGCGCGCAGTGGCACGCGCAAATCGAAGACAACTTCGACTCGCAGCAAGAAGACAGCGCCTCAAGCTGACTCTACCGAGCAAAACGTGTCCACCGAGGAGACAAGCACCACCCCCACGTCGTAGACAAGCGACGAGCTCTATTTGTACGCTATAAATGAGTTGAAGCAATGTTGGGCGCACCTGTGTTGTGATCAGGGATGTGCGTTTATCATCAAATTGACACTATAAAGAGAGTCTTGTGATGGCTAAACCAGTTCAAACCGCCATTGAAAATGGTGTAGCTAGCGTAACGCTAAATCGGCCGGACGTACTCAATGCGCTTAACGCTGAGATGGCAGCCGCGCTATTCGAGACAGTGTCGCGACTAGAAACCGACCACACAGTGCGGTGTGTCGTTATTACCGGGGCCGGAGGTCACTTTATGGCTGGAGGCGACATCAAGTTCTTCCGCCAATGGCTCGATACTGACCCGAATCGAGATCGCAAGGACTTTGACGAGTTGTTTTACAACGTCCACGGCACCATTCGTGTGCTACGACAAATGGAAAAACCGGTGGTGGCGAGTGTGCGCGGGGCTGCCGCAGGTTTTGGTGTGAGTTTGATGGCGGCCTGCGATTTGAGTCTGGTTGCCGAAAATGCGGTTTTAACGCTAGCTTACTGTCACCTTGGTGCTTCACCGGACGGTGGCAGCACCTATTATCTTCCGCGGATGGTTGGGGTTAAGCGCGCGATGGAATTGGCTTTGCTTGGAGAGAAATTTGATGCTCACAGGGCGTTGGAGATGGGGTTGGCAACCCGGGTGGTGGCTGAAGCAGAATTGGAACGCGCCACCTCGGCCCTTGCGGCGCATTTATCCGCGGGCCCGGTGCGGGCCTACGCCAATACCAAACGGCTCATCAATGCGTCGTTGCACACCGAATTCAACCAGCAGCTCGATGCGGAGCAGGAGAGTTTTATTGAATGCGCCATGACTCCAGATTTTGCGGAGGGCGTGACGGCCTTTTGTGAAAAACGCAAACCGCGGTTCGGTTGAGCTCAGGTGAGTTAGTACCTTCACACAAGCGCCCGAACGCAATGATGATGCTAGCTACTAGTTGTTCTTCATGACACACATCGACATTCGTCACGCGCACTCCCTTGATCCCAGACGCGCTCGCGAAGTGATGCAAGAAGTCGCGCAGAAGATGATTGATAAATATCAGGTATGCTGTCGGTGGGAGGGGGATTCACTGCATTTTGAAAGGCCGGGGCTGAATGGATGCATGGTAATGGATGGCAACGAAGTTCACGTTACCACCACGCTGGGTGTGATGCTGCGTCCAATGAGGACTATGATCGAGCAGCAAATTCGACAACAGTTGAGTAAGTTACTACCGGACAGCTAATGTAGCGACGCCTTTGGGCGTAAGCAGCACTGATGGAAAAAACCTGGCTGAAACATTATCCAGAAGGCGTCCCGCCTGAGATAGATCCGGATCGGTTTGTCTCTCTAGTCGAGGTATTCGAGCAAAGCTTCAATGAGTTCGAGGGTAGGCCGGCATTTACTAATCTCGGTCACATCATCTCATATGGTCAACTCAATCATTTGTCGAAAGACCTTGCCGCTTATCTGCAGCAAGACTTGAGGTTAGGCAAGGGCGATCGAGTTGCTGTGATGATGCCGAATCTGTTGCAGTATCCGGTAACGACATGCGCCGTCCTTAGGGCGGGGTTAGTCGCTGTTAACGTGAATCCACTGTATACGGAACCCGAGCTCCGGCATCAGTTGGTCGACGCCAGGGCCGAGACCATAGTCATTGTCTCCAATTTTGCTCACATCCTAGCCAAAGTCCTGGCTGACACCCCTGTAAAGAACATCATCGTTACTAACCTGGGGGATCTGTTGCCGTTTCCAAAGTCTGTTGTTGTTAATTTTGCGGTCAAGCACCTTAAGAAAATGGTGCCGTCATTTCACCTGCCGCAGGCGGTAAAGTTGAAAACAGCCATAGCGAGGGGCCGTGGCCTGTCATTCGAGCCTGTTGATGTGACTGGAGAGGACCTCGCGTTTTTGCAGTATACCGGCGGCACGACGGGGGTATCCAAAGGTGCCATGCTCACTCACAGGAATATGGTCGCTAATGTCGAGCAGATTTCCGCATGGCTGCAAAAGGATATAGAGATCGGTAACGAGATTATTGTCACGGCACTACCGCTCTACCATGTATTTTGTCTCACTGCGAATTACTTATGCTTTTTCAAATTTGGTGCACTGAACGTACTTATTACTAACCCACGGGATATTCCTGGGTTCATCAAAGAGCTAGCAAAGTGGAAATTCGGCGCTATCACCGGTGTCAATACCCTATTCAATGCGCTTTTGCAGAATGACGATTTTGCCAAGCTTGATTTTTCTGGGCTGAAACTTTCGGTGGGTGGAGGTATGGCGGTGCAGCAAGCGGTGGCCAAAAGATGGGCTGAGGTGACAGGTTGCACCTTGCTGGAAGGTTATGGTCTCACCGAGTCTTCACCAGGAGTAACCATGAATCCCATCGATACCAAGGAGTTCAGAGGAAGTATTGGCTTACCTCTGCCGTCGACAGAGATCTCGCTGCGCAATAACGAGGGTAACGAGGTGACGCAGGGAGACAGTGGCGAGTTGTGCGTAAGAGGGCCGCAGGTGATGCGTGGTTACTGGCAGCGACCGCAGGAGACATCTTTGGTACTCGATGACGACGGGTGGTTGCACACGGGGGATATTGCAACTGTCGACGAGCAGGGCTTTGTCCGCATCATCGATCGTAAGAAAGACATGATTTTGGTATCAGGATTTAATGTCTATCCCAACGAGATTGAGGACGTGGTTGCGCTTCACCCGGACGTGTCAGAAGTAGCATGTATCGGGGTGCCGGATGAAAGATCGGGCGAGGCAGTAAAAGTGTTTGTGGTTGTAAGACCTGGGGCACAACTGTCTGCTGAAGACATCATCGCCCACTGTGGAAAACATCTAACAGGTTACAAACGGCCCAATCACGTGGAGTTTCTTGATGAGCTGCCAAAGTCTAATGTGGGAAAAATACTCAGGCGAGCTCTGCGAGAGGGAGCAACGCAAAATTCCGGATGATTAGTCAAGGACTCGCTATACAAGCGGATTGAGTGTTCGGGGGGCGTGAAAATCACAGCGCCAGCGACAACTCTAAGCTACTTCAGCATGGCTCGCTCAATGCGCGGGTACCACATGCCAAGAGTGAGCGCTCGGGTGACCATGAAAACCATCATCGCCAGCCACAACCCGTGGTTATCCCAAAGCGGGACCATTACCCACACCGCACAAAGATAGGCAGCCAATGAGATGAGCATGCCGTTGCGCATTTCGGTCGATCGAGTGGTGCCGATGAAAATTCCGTCCAACTGAAAACTCCACACGGACAGCAACGGCGAGGC